>DASZEI010000115.1:0-4359 GCA_035940975.1 Jatrophihabitans sp.
ATCGGGTGCGGCGGGCGCGGGGGCTGGTGGCGGGAGGGGGCTGGCATCGCGCACCGGTCATCGGCAGGCCGCTCAGGTGGCTGGGCAAGCGGCTGCCCTAGTCGAGTGGCTCCGGCCGAGTGCCTAGCCGAGCCGCGCTCAGCGGGAGGTCAGCGTCGCGGTGTCAGGGTCCGCCTCGCCAGTGCTCGATGCGGTGCTTGTCGGGAGTGAAGCCGTGCTTGACACCCCAGAGGACGGCCTGGGTCCGGCTGGCAACGCCGATCTTTCGGTAGATGGTGCGGATGTAGGACTTGACGGTGTTGGGGCTGAGGTAGGTCAGCCTGGCCACGTCGGCGTTGCTCTTGCCCTGGGTGATCAGTGCCAGGATCTCGGCTTCCCGGTCGGTAAGCCCTTCGCGGCGGCCCGGCCAGTCCAGGCCGGGTGCGCTGCGCGCCCGCTGCGGCGGATCGCTGATGACCAACTCGCCGGCATGGACGGCTTCCAGCGCGGCGACCAGATCGCGGGCCGGCAGGGTCTTGGAAAGGTAGCCGTGCGCTCCTTGCTGGCGGGCGCTGGCGATCAGATCGGGGTGGAAGTTCCAGGTATAGACCACGACTCGCCGGGCGCGGGGGTTCTTGACCAGCACGGCTATCTCGTCGTGGTCGGACTCGGGCTGGGCGAAGGAGTCGTAGAGGGCGATGTCGACGGTGTCGACGACAGGCTCGTTGGTGTCGAGTTCGGTGATCATGATCCGGTCGCCGTACTGCTGGAACATCTGCGCCACGCCCAGGACCACCACGTCGTAGTCGTCCACCAACGCCACGGTGATCGGTCTGTCGGTTGCCGGCCGGCTTGAGGTCATGCCCGACCATAAACCTACTTAGGGGTGTACCGCACCGGCCCTAAGGGTGGTGATGTGGAAAGTGCTGGAACGCGGCAGCAACCTGGCGCCGCACCACATGTAGGGAGACGATCATGATCGTCCTGGGCATCATCCTTCTTGTCATCGGCCTAATCGCCGACATCACCATCCTGGTGACGCTCGGCATCATCTTGCTCGTGATCGGCGTGATCCTCGCGCTCGTCGGTGCCGCCGGTCGCGAGGTCGGTGGCCGGCGGCACTGGTACTGAACCGGCCCTCTCCAAGCCGGCGCAGAGGAGTACTGATGACGTTCCTTCCGGCGAGCCCCGTCGCCTCGGGCCGCCCGTACCACGTCAAGGCTTGCCGGGGTCGGGTGCCGACCACGCTGGCTGACTTTCAGGGCGAGACCGACTTCACCCTCTCGACGGAGCGGGGCGCGACCGTCGTGCACGGCGTCGGCGCGACCCATGGCGACTGCGTTCGCTTCCATGAGAAGGATGTCGAACGCGACGGCAAGGACGTCCGCGTCTGGCACATCACCCTGGAACCGGATGGCGGTTTCACCGCTGCCACCGGCCTGTCGGCCGCGTGTGCGATCGGCTGGCCGTTCGACCGGCGGCTGGTCCAGCCCGACTAATCTGCTACAGCCCGACTGATCTGCTACCCGCCGGAGCGGTGCTTGGACTCGTACATCGCGGCATCGGCGCGGGCCAGCAGGCCGGCCGGGGTGTCACCGGGGACCGCGGTGGCCCGTCCCAGGGAGGCGCCGACCAGCAGCGGGCCGCAGGCCAGCTCGAACGGCGTGGCGAAGGCGTCCCGCAGCCGGTCGAGCAGCACCGCCACTCCGCCGTCGTCGGCCGCCTCGGTCAGCACGACCAGCTCGTCGCCGGACAGCCGGGCCAGCAGGTCGGTGGCCCGCACCGTCTCCAGCAGCCGGTGCGCCACGGCGCACAGCAGCTCGTCGCCCACCGCGTGGCCGTGGGTGTCGTTGACAGCCTTGAACCGGTTGAGGTCGAGAAAGACCACGGTGGGTGGCGCCGCTCCCCGCTGATGCTTGGCCAGCGCTATTGCCAGGGCTTCTCCGAACAGCGCTCGGTTCGGCAGGCCGGTGAGGTGGTCACGGGTGGCGGCATGGCCCAGCCGGGCGGCGTCGTCGCGAAGTTGCAGCACCAGCACCGCCTGATCGGCGATGTCGCGCAGCCGTTCCAGCTGGAGGCGGGTCAGCTCCTGGGCCTGCCCACTGAACGCGCAGACGGTGCCGATCACCTCGCCACCGCTGAGGATCAGCGGCGCGGCGGCGTAGAGCCGGATCCGGCCGTGTACCCCGGTGACGTACGGGTTGTCCGACCAGCGGGAGTCCGCGGCGGCGTCGGCGGTGTAGCTGACGTCGACGGACTGGATGCTGGTGGCGCACATCGAGTCCTGCCGGCTGACGTCGGCCGGCTCGCAACCGTAGGCGGCCGCGGAGAACTGCCGGTCCTGGTCGATGAGGTTCACCACCGCGGTCGAGGTTCCGCACACGAAGGCGGCCAGCCTGGCCAGGGTGTCCAGCTGGTAGCTGCGGGGCTGGTCCAGCACGTCGAGGGAGTGCAGGGCCGCCAGCCGGGACAGCTCGGCCTCGGTCAGGCCGTCGGTGATTCGGAAAACACTCACCACCGCATCATCGTCCAGGCCCGGCGGTTTCTTGAAAACCTCGCCGTGCTCGGTCACCGGTAGAGGTGCATAGTGGCTTACCAATCAAGGGCAATCTACCCAGCTAGGCACGATCTGCCCGGCTGGGCGACCCGCGCGGCCGGGTGATCGGCGGAGGCTGGACGACCTGCGCGGCCGCGACGGACCGGAGGACGTCGTCGAGGCTCAGCGCGGGGACGTCGGGAAAACGTTCTCGGAGCGGCAGTGCGTCGAAGCTCAGATCGGTCGTGTTCATCACCACCGCCGCGGCGGCCTGCCGAGCGAAGCCGGGCCGCACCGGTCGGGCCAGCACCGACATGGCTTTGAGCGCGCCCAGCGGTACGTGCTTGATCCGGCCGGTGCGTCCGGCAGCTGCCAGCAGCCGCCGTGCGATGTCGGTGAAGGTCAGGTTCTCATGACCACCGACCGTAATCTGCGGGCCGATGCGCGGGTCGCCACGAACGGCGAGGCAGACGAACGCCGCCACATCCTCGGCGGCAACGAAGTTGATCGGATTGCGGCCCGGGCCCAGGACCAGTGCCGGACCGCCGCTCGCGAGCTTGCCGCCGATGATTGTCAGCCAGGTCTGCAGGAAGGCGGTCGGCCGAATGATCAGGCCGGTCAAAGGGGCGGCCTGCAACTGCTGCTCGGCGGCGTACTTCATCCGGTGCAGCGACATCGGATGGTCCGGCGCGGCACCGGCTACCGAGACGAGCACGAAGCGGGACACCCCCGCCGCGGTGGCCGCCGCGATCAGCTTCTGAGTGCCTGCCCGATCGACGGCCTCAGGGCTGGTCCGGCCCGGCCCGGCAAATCCGTGCACGGCCGACACCACGCACGCGCAGCCTCGAACTGCCGCTTCCAGCGATCCATCACGCACGTCGCCCAGCACGACGTCCACTCCGGCCGGAAGATGCCGCGCCCGCTGCCGGTCACGGGTCAGCACCCGTACCCGCAGTCCGGCAGAGACGAGCCGGTCCACCACCTTGCTCCCGAGCAGTCCGGTTCCACCGGCGACCAGGATCATGTCGTCAGGCCCGCTGCCGGTGGTGTCACGGCCCGGCGCACCGCGTCGTCCACGGTGCCCGACTGGCGCTCGACGGGTTCCAGGTAGAACCTGGCGGTGCTGATCAGCTCGCCGTCGATGCCGAAGATGATCACGCCGCGCATCTCGTGGGCAGACCCGTCGGGCCGGCTGCCGGACATCTGCCACTCCGACCAGACGGTGCCGGCGTTCTCAGCGGTAGCCAGGATCCGGGCCGTCAGGTCGGGCACGCCTGCCAGGATCTGCGCCCAGTTGCGGCGCACCTGCTCCTTGCCCTCGAAGCCGCGGGCGGGATGGGCCGGCGTCTCGTTCAGGTATCCCTCGGCGAAACAGCCGACGATGGCGTCCAGGTCGTGCTCGTTCGTCGCCTGCGCCAACCGCTGAACCACTGTGACCGGACTCGATGCCATGACGGCTCCAGACTGAACCTCATTTGTTACAGTTACCTGTAACCGAATTGAGTATGGAGTGGACGCATGACGGACGTCAAGCGGCGCTATGACAGCAGCGGACGGCAACAGCAGGCTCGCCGCAACCGCAATGCGGTCCTGGACACGGCGCAGCGCCGGTTCGTGCAGGAGGGGTACGCCGCCACCACGGTCGCCGCTATTGCCGGCGATGCCGGCGTGTCGGTGGAAACCATCTACAAGTCATTCGGCGGCAAGGCCGGCCTGGTAGCCGCCATCTGGCAACGCGGCCTGACCGGACAGGGTCCAGTCCCCGCACCGGAGCGCTCTGACCGGATGAGCAGCAATGAGACCGATCCGCGCGCGATCATCGGCAACTGGGGAAAGTTGACCAC
>DASZEI010000116.1:0-10198 GCA_035940975.1 Jatrophihabitans sp.
CTTCGAAGTCCGGGTGCCGGTGCCCGACGCCGGGCTGACCGACGCCGTGCTGAGCGAGGCCGCGCTGGCCGAGGTCGCCGCCGCCTTCCACGACGCGCACCGCGCCCTGTACGGCTACGACTTTCGCGACCAGCCCAGCCAGCAGGTCGAGTGGGTCAACCTGCGGGTCTCGGGGATCGGGCCGATCCGCCGTCCGGAGTTGCGCCGGCTGCCGGAACCCGGGGGCACTGTCGAGCGGGCCCGTACCGGCAGCCGCGCGGTCTGCTTCGACGGGACGAACTACCTGCCGACACCGCTGTACTGGCGCGCGCGATTGGGCCCCGGCGACGTGCTGGCCGGCCCCGCGGTGATCGAGGAGTTCGGCTCGACGGTGCCGCTGCATCCGGGATTCACCGCCACCCTGGACGACTACGGCAACCTGCTGATCACCCGCGAGGCGACAGCGAGTGAGCATCGCAGGCGCGTCAGCGCCGAGGAGCGGAGCGAGCGCGGAGCCGAGCAAATCACCCGGACGGAGCAGCCGGCATGAGCACCGCAGCGAGCACGCCGATCGGCTCGATGGCCGGGAACTCGCTGACCACCGACCGCGGCGTGGGCGTGGACCCGATCGTGCTGGAGATCGTGCAGGGCAGCCTCGCCGCGGTCGAGCGGGAGGTCGAGACGGCGATCGCGCGCACCTCCCGCTCGCCGATGATCCGCGACGCGCACGACTTCCGGGCCGGCATCCACGACCGGCTGCTGCGCAAGCTGACCGGGCGCAGCTACTCCGCACTGGTGCACCCGATCGCCCGGGACTTCCCGCTGGCCGAGATGCGGCCGGGGGACGTGTTCTTCCACAACGACGTCTACCGGTCCGAGGGCGGCATCGGCCACCTGCCCGACCTGTGCGTCACCGTTCCGGTCTTCCTGGACGGCGAATCCGGTCCCGAAGTGGTGGCCTTCGTGCAGGCCTTCGGCCATCACGACGACATCGGCGGCGCGGTTCCGGGATCGATGCCGAGCTCGGCCACCAGCGTCTTCGAAGAGGGCTTGATGGTGCCGCCGATCAAGCTCTGGGACGCCGGCGTGCCCAACCGGGCCGCGCTGACCATCATGACCCGCAACTCCCGGATGCCGGACTCGCTGGCCGCGGACCTGGATGCCGAATGCGCCGCGTGCCTGATGGGCTCGCGCCGGCTGTCCGAGCTGTTCTCCCGCTACGGCCGCGCGGTGGTGGAGGCCTGCTTCGACCAGATAGTCGATCGCACCACCGAGACCTACCGGCGCGAGATCCTGGCCAAGATCCCGATCGGCAGCTGGACCTGGGAGGACTACGCCGAGCACGACGGCGTCGAGCCGCCCAAGCTGCACACCCAGCGGATCACCCTCACCCGGACCGGTGCCGATGACCCCGATGGGGAAAGGCTGATCCTGGACTTCACCGGCACCGCGCCGCAGGCCAAGGGCCCGATCAACCACTGCGGCGACTACGCCGACGGCAACTTCCTGAAGAAGTGGTTGGCGCCGGTGCTGCGCAACCTGGCCGACAGCCCCGAGCGGATGGCCGAACTAGACGTCAACGAGGGCGTGGTGCCGTTGATCGAGATGCGGTTCCCGCCGCCCGGCACCCTGCTGACGCCGGTGTTCCCGGCGCCGACGAACGCCCGGACGTTCGTGATCCTGCGGCTGCTCGGCGTGCTGGCCGGGGTGCTGGCCAAGGCGGTCGAGGGCCGGATGCCGGCCGACCAGGAGACCATCCGCTACACCGGGGTCTACGGCGAGGACGTCGACGGCCGGCCGTACCTGATGCGGGAGGTGCTGGGCGGCGGGTCGGGCGGGCGGTACTACGCCGACGGCGAGGACACCATCCATGTGGTGCCCGACTCGCGCAACCTGCCCACCGAGTTCACCGAAGCCCGGTTCCCGTTCCTGGTCGAGCGGCTGGGGCTGGCGGTGGACTCCGGCGGCCCGGGCGAGTTCCGGGGCGGCCTGGGCTACGACAAGCACATCCGGATGCTCAAGGACGGCCACTTCATGTCGATCGCGGACCGCTCGATCCTGGCCTGCTGGGGGGTCAAGGGCGGCAAGGCCGGCCAGCCGTTCTCGGTGGTCATCGACCCGGACGGCCCGAACGAGCGCGTGGTGGACGCCCTCGCCGACGCCGAACCGGTCAAGGCCGGTGAGGTGATCCGGATCCGCACCACCGGCGGCGGTGGCTGGGGCGACCCGCTGCGCCGGGTGCCCGAGGCGGTGCTGCGCGACGTCCGGTGGGGCAAGGTGTCTGCCGCGGCGGCCAGCGCGGACTATGGCGTGGTGCTGACCGGCAGCGGCGACGAGCTGGCTCTCGACACCGCCGCCACCACCGAGCTGCGGGCCCGGTTGCTGGCGGACACGCCCGCCGACCAGCCGTTCTTCGACCGCGGCCCCGGCTACGCCGAGCTATCCGGCGGCGCGCAGTCCTCCGACTATGACCACCTACCGCCTAGCGCCTAGCGCCTAGCGCCTAGCGTCCGGCGTTGCCGCCTGGCGCGGCGTACGAGCCGCCAGCCCCACCAGGTGAGATAGCCGGCACTACCAAGCAGGAATAGCGCCTCCCACCGCAAGTCCGCGGAGAAGCCCGCCACATACACCTTCGCGGAGTGGTCCTCGTGGAGGACGGGGACCGTGTCGCCCACATGGGCCACATCCAGATTGAGATGCGCATGCTCGACTCGTACGGACCCGTCTGCGCTCACGAAGGTGCCGTACCAGCTGCAGTTCCAAGGTCTTCCGCACACCTGGCGCTCTGCGGTGAAGGTTCCGGCTTGGCCCTCGCCTCGTGCTGCCCTGACGGAAGGCGGGATCTCGAACGATGCGAGCACTAGAACGAAGACCGCGCACAAGGGCATCAGGTAGTCGTAGACCAGGACGCGGAAGCGGCTGCGACGCTGCCCATGTTGGGGCGAATGCACGAGCCGAGAATAGCGCTGTCCTGCAGGGATCACCCTTGCGCGCGTGGCCTGCTGAAGCCGACTTTTTGAGCCCTATTTCGGCGGCAACGACCGGGCGCCAGGCCGCCGAACATGCGCTTCTCTAACAGGCCCTGCTCGCCTTGAACCTTCTGCCGAAGGCGGTCAGCCAAGTCCTCGTCGTACGCCACCGGAGAAGTAGGCTCGCGCCACCGACGGATCACAGACGCCGCAGCGCCGCTGTCCCCGGGTCCACCATGGCGCGTACTGTCTTGCCGTCACAGAATTCGCCCGGATCGCTCACTGTCAGCCCGGATGCGCGTGCCTGCCGGAGGTAGGCCCGCAAGAGCGCGGCAGTGGCGTGGAGTCCTCCGACTGTGACCGGCTGCAGACCGCCTAATCTGAGCCGATGGACACACCGCGGCTGAGGACCGTCGACGCCTTCACCGACCGACCGTTCGGCGGCAACCCGGCCGGCGTCGTGCTGCTGGAGCACATCCCGTCGCCGGCCTGGATGGCCCAGCTGGCCGCTGAACTGGGGTGCGCCGCGACCGGTTTCGTACTCCCGGACCCGCCTCCGGACGCCGACTACCGGTTGCGTTGGTTCAGCCCGGCCGTGGAGCTGGACATGTGCGGGCACGCGACGCTGGCCGCCGCGCATTGCTTGTTCGCCGACGGGGTGGCCTCACCGGTCCGGTTCGCCACCCGCAGCGGCGTGCTGACGGTGTCGGCGCTGCCCGACGGCGCGCTGCAGATGGACTTTCCGGCCTGCCCGCCGACCGCGGTGCCGGTTCCGGACGCTTTGGCCGAGGCGCTCGGCGATGCCCAGCCGCGCTGGGTGGGCCGGGGCGCCACCGACGACCTGCTGGTGGAGCTCTCCGATGCCCGGACGGTCCGTGAGCTGCAGCCGGACCGGGCCGCGGTGGCCCGGCTGGGCGGCCGGAGCCTGCTCGTCACAGCCGTGGCTGACGAGGCTGCCGACCACGACTTCGTCTCCCGGGTCTTCGCGCCGCGGCTCGGCATCCCCGAGGACCCGGTTACCGGCAGCGCGCACGCGGTGCTCGGCCCGTACTGGGCGGCCAAGCTCGGCCGGGGCGAGCTGACCGGCCGGCAGCTGTCGGCGCGGGCCGGCGTGGTCGGCGTCCGGGTGGCCGGCGACCGGGTACTGCTGACCGGCCGGGCGGTCACCGTCGTCGACGGACACCTCGCGGCTGCGGCCGCTGGCCCGGGCGAGGAAACCGGATGAGCCGGCCCGATCCCGCGGACGGCCCGCTGGCCGGCGTCCTGGTGATCGACCTGTCCCGGGCGCTGGCCGGCCCGCATGCCGCGATGATGCTGGGCGATCAGGGCGCCCGGGTGATCAAGGTCGAGGTGCCGGGTCACGGCGACGACTCCCGGGGCTGGGGCCCGCCGTTCCTGCATCCCGACGGTGCGGAGCGCGAGTCGACCTACTTCCTGTCCTGCAACCGGAACAAGGAGTCGATCACGCTGGACCTGAAGGATCCGGCCGGGGCGGCGGTGCTGACCCGGCTGGTCCGGCAGGCCGACGTGCTGGTCGAGAACTTCCGCACCGGGGTGCTGGACCGGCTGGGTTTCTCCATGGGGCAACTGCAGGAACTCAATCCGCGGCTGGTGATCCTGTCGATTACCGGCTTCGGCCACGACGGCCCCGAGGGCGGTCGGCCGGGTTACGACCAGATCGCCCAGGGCGAGGGTGGCCTGATGTCGCTGACCGGCTCCTCACCGGCTGACCCGACCAAGGTCGGCGTCCCGATCGCGGACCTGCTGGCCGGCATGTACGGCGCGTACGGGGTGCTGGCCGCCCTGCACGAGCGGCAGCGCACCGGCCGCGGCCAGGTGGTGCGCACCTCGCTGCTGGCCGGCATGGTCGGGGTGCACGCCTTCCAGGGCACCCGCTACACGGTGGCCGGCGAGGTGCCCGGGGTCGCCGGGCGCCACCATCCCTCGATCTGCCCGTACGGGCTGTTCTCGGCTGCCGACGGAATGGTGCAGATCGCGGTCGGCAGCGACCGGCTGTGGCAGTCGTTCGCGGCGCAGTTCGGTCTCGACCGGCCCGAGTGGGCACGCAATGCCGACCGGGTCGCCGACCGGGAGGCGGTGATCACCGCCATCGATGCGGCCTTCGCCAGCCATCCCCGAGAGCGGCTGATGGCGATCCTGGCCGACCTCGGCACCCCGGCCGGTCAGGTGCGCTCGCTGGACGAGGTCTACGAGTGGGAGCAGACCAGGTCGCAGGGACTGCTGGTCGAGGTCGAGCATCCCAGCCTCGGTACCGTGGCGCTGCCCGGACCACCGATCCGCTACGACACCGGCGGCCGTGCCCGGCACCAGCCGCCGCCGACGCTGGGCCAGCACACCGAGGAGATCCTCGCCTGGCTCGACACGGTCGAGCCGGCGGCGGACACGGCACCCGATCAGTAGCAGTTGCGCGAGCCCGAATCGCTGAACGGGGTGCTGGGGTCGGCCACGAAGGACCAGTTGTAGCTGCTGGCGTGCAGCGTCATCTTCAGCACTCCGAAGACGTTCGCCTTGCGCACCGCGCTGTTGGGCACGGTCGTTCCGAAGCCGGTGTAGAACGAGCCGCCGGTCCCGACGACGATCTCGGTCATGCCGGTCGACTTGGCGGTGCCCGAGGCGCTCATCGGCGCGAAACGCTCGTAGCTGTGCGAGTGTCCTGCGGCATACACGTCCACCCCGGCCGCCGCCATGTCGGTGATCAGCGGGGCGATGTCGGCGCTGGCGAAGCTGTTGGAACTCCATCGCGGCCGGTGGCCGTACACCAGCGTGCACAGGTTCTTGTGCGCGGCCAGGTCGTTCTTCAACCACACCTCCTGCGGTGAGCCGACCGCACAGCCGGCACCACCGGAGATCCTGCTGCACTCGGTGTTGATCGCCACGATGTGCCAGCTGCCGAGATTGAAGCTGTAGTACCCGCCGCAGTTGGACAGGCAACTCGATCCACCGGTCGCGGCGGTCTTGAAGTAGCCGAAGTAGCCACCGGCCCCGGTGGTGCCGTACTCGTGGTTGCCCACCACCGGGCGGGTGAGGCTCTTGAACGGGCCCCAGGACTTGTCGTAGGAGGCGAGGAAGTCACTCGAGCTGCCGGAGTTGTACTGCTCGTCGCCGAGCGCGAGCACGGCCGCCGGCTTCATGCTCTGGTTCAGGTTTGCCGTGGTCTTCATGTGGCAGTGCCCGGCGGTGCCCAGCCCGCCATTGAACTCGACGTCGTCGGGATCGCATGCGATGTCACCGGCCAGCGCGATCACCGGATCGGGGGGCGGCGGCGCGGTGGTCGTCGGGGTCGGCGTCGGGCTGGTGGTGGTCTTGGTCGCGGTGGCCGTCGCGGTGGTGGTGGTCTTGGTCGCGGTGGCCGTCGGGGAGGCGGTGGCCGTGGTCGACTTGGTCGCGCTGGTGGTCGCTGTCGGGGTGGGTGACTTGGTCGCACTACTGGTGACTGTCGGGGTGCCGGCCGTGGTGGTGGCCGTCGGGGTGGCGGTCCTGGTCGCGCTGGTAGTCGCGCTCGGGGTCGGCGTCGCGGTCGTGCCGGGTGCGGTCGTTGCGGTGGCGCTCGGACTCGACGGGGCGGTGGAGGTCGAGGGAGCGGTGGAGGTCGAGGGAGCCGCGGAGGTCGAGGGCGCGGTAGAAGTCGAGGGGGCCGCGGAGGTCGACGGGGCGGTTGTGGCCGAAGGTGGCGTCGTCGAGGGTGCCGTCGTTGCGGTGCCGGCGGAACTGCCCGGATCGGTAGGCGCCGGTGTTGACGACTCGGTCGCCGTCGAGGACGCGGTGTCTGCCGGCGTGGAGGTGGCGGTGTCCGAGGCCGTCCCGGACGCTGACGCGGTATCCGAGGCCGTCCCGGACGCGGTATCCGAGGGGGTCGCAGACGCCGACGCGGTCGCGGTGTCCGACGGAGCGGCGCTGGTCGGCGTCTCGGTGGGGGTCGGCGTGACGGTGTTCTCGGTAACGAGCAGCTGCGGTGGGTTGGCGGCCTCGCGGCTGTCGGCCCAGCGGGTGGCGGTGGCCGTGGTGGTCAGCGCGAAGGAGTAGCTGCCGTTGCCGGTCACCACGGAGCTGACGTCGGCGCTCGCCCTGGTGCCCGCGGTCAGCGCACCGGTGGTCGAGATGGTGGCGCCGTAGGCGGGTTTGTTGGCGTAGGTCAGGCTGTCCTCGCTCCAGGTGCCGCTGACCAGGTGCACCGCGGTCTTGGTGACGCCGGTGGACTGGCTGTAGTAGCTCAGCGTCGCCGAGGTGGCAGGCCCGGACAGCCCGGTGACCTCGAAGCGCAGGTAGCTGATCATCGTCGTCGTGCTGGAGCCGTTGCTGGCCAGCTGGGTGGCCGTGCCGAAGTTCGTGCCGGATTGATCCGATCGAACATAGGCGTCAGCCGCGGCGGCGAGGGTCAGGCTCGCACCCGAGGCCGTCGTCGGACCGGCGGACAGCGCGAGGACCAGCAGGATCAGCGCCGCCACCGCGCAGCCCAGGGCGCGCCCGGCCACGGCGCGCGCTCGGCCGGCCAGCCGCAGCCCGCCGCCCAGGGGGGATTTGGCGGCATAGCGACCGGGCGCGCTCACAGGTCACCGTCCAGAATCTCATCGACCGTCTCCTGGGCCTCGGCCTGCTGGACGGCGCCCGAGTCCAGCGCGATCCGGGCGGCTGCGAAGTCCTTGGCCAGGCATGCGGTCGCCGCGGCTGCGAAGGTGGTCAGCGGAGCCCGCATGGTCGCGGCGAGTTCTTGCCCGGCCGGGGAAAGCCGTTCCAGCGCGGGCAGGGCGGCCGACAGCGCCCGGGTGCCGGCGTCGAGTGGCTGGCAGCCGGTGGCGTCACCGCCGTCCACCGCCTTCCAGGCTCGCAGCAGCGCGTCGTTGAACCTGACTTTCACCGCACCGTTGTCGAGGAACCAGCGCTGGATCGCGGCGTCCGTGCCGGGGATGGACTTCGCGGCGCCCGCCCCACCCGCGGTCTGCCCGGTCGAAGCGCCGCCCTGCGCTGCGGAACCGCCTGCTGCCGGCGAGGGAGTGGGTGGCGCGAAGGCGCTGGCTGCGGCCGTCAGGCCGGCCAACGGGTCGGCCAGCGGGTCGGAATCGGTCCCCGCGCCGCCGCTCACCGCCGGGCCGAGGACGGCCGCCGCGACCGGCACCTGCTCATCGGGCGTCGAGGAGCCAGCCGTTGAGCATCCGGTCCCGATGACGACTATTACCAGCATGGCTGCCTGATACAGCCTTCTGTGGAACAAACGCATACTTCTGTCCTGGTTGAGCCCACGTGGGGGCTGCGGCGACCTGCTTGCCGATGTCGAGCACTAACCGACAAGTCTGCGCCGGGGCCTTTTCTCCTGACAACCACAGCCTACCAACAGGCTGATAACCAAAGGGATTCTCGATCATGGTCCGACCGGAGCGAGCCGGTGGTCCGGGCCTCGCGACCGGTCAGGAGCGCCCGCGGGCGTGCGGTAGAAAGAAGAGATGGATCAGCGCTACCGCCTGAACAGCCGTCCGGTCGCTGACCAGCGGGCGATCGTGCAGGGCCCGGACTACCGGATCACCGTGCTGACCGACGGCCTGCTGCGGCTGGAGCGCTCGGCGGAGGGCAGCTTCGAGGACCGGGCCTCGGCGTTCGCGATCAACCGGGACCTGCCGGTACCGGCCTTCGAGGTGGTCGAGACCGAATCTCACCTGGAGGTGCTCACCGACCGGCTGCAGCTGGTCTATGACCGCGGCCCGTTCAGCACCTCCGGGCTCAGCGTGCAGGTCCGCGGCGGGGTGAGTACCTGGCACAGCGTCTGGCGCTACGGCGATCAGCCGGCCGACGGCGACGGCAACCTCGGCGGCACCGCCCGCACCCTGGACATGGTGGACGGGCGGTTGCCGCTGGAGCCGGGAGTGCTCTCGCGGGCCGGCTACGCCGTGATCGACGACTCGGGAAGCCCGGTGCTGGAGGACGACGGCTGGGTCAGCCCGCGCTCGGCCGAGGCCGAGGACCTCTACGTCTTCGGCTACGGCCGCGACTACCCGCAGGCGCTGCAGGCCCTGTACGCGCTGTCCGGGCCGCAACCGCTGCTGCCGCGCTGGACGCTGGGCAACTGGTGGAGCCGCTACCACCGCTACAGCGCCGCCGAGTACCTGGCGCTGCTGGACCGCTTCGCCGATGAGGGCATCCCGTTCTCGGTGGCGGTGCTGGACATGGACTGGCACCTGGTCGACATCGACCCGCGGTACGGCAGCGGCTGGACCGGCTACACCTGGAACTCCGAGCTGTTCGCCGATCCGACGGCGTTCCTGCGCGACCTGCACGAGCGCGGCCTGATGGTGACCCTCAACGACCACCCGGCCGACGGCGTGCGCGCCTACGAGGACGCTTATCCGGCGATGGCCAAGGCACTGGGCATCGATCCGGCCAGCGAGCGTCCGGTCGCCTTCGACGTGACCGACCCCGACTTCCTGCAGGCCTACTTCGAGGTCCTGCACCGGCCGCTGGAGGACCAGGGCGTCGACTTCTGGTGGCTGGACTGGCAGCAGGGCCCGCACAGCCGGATCGCCGGCATCGACCCGCTGTGGATGCTCAACCACTTCCACTTCCTCGACAGCGCCCGGGACGGCCGGCGGCCGCTGACCTTCTCCCGCTACGCCGGCCCCGGCAGCCACCGCTACCCGGTGGGCTTCTCCGGCGACACCATCACCACCTGGGCGTCGCTGGACTTCCAGCCGGAGTTCACCTCGACGGCCTCCAACATCGGCTACGGCTGGTGGAGTCACGACATCGGCGGCCACATGGGCGGGCTCAAGGACGACGAGCTGGCCACCCGGTGGGTGCAGCTGGGGGTCTTCTCACCGATCAACCGGCTGCACTCGGTGCTGAGCCCGTTCACCAGCAAGGAGCCCTGGCAGTTCGGGCGCGAGGCCCAGCAGGCGATGACCAGCGCGCTGCGGCTGCGGCACCGGTTGCTGCCCTACCTGCACACCATGAACCACCGGGCCGCGCACCAGGGCATGCCGCTGGTGACGCCGATGTACTACCAGCACCCGTGGGCCGAGGAGGCCTACCGGGCGCGCAACCAGTACTTCTTCGGCAGCCAGTTGATGGTCGCGCCGATCACCACGCCGGCCGACCGGCAGCTGCTGCTCGGCGCGGTGACGGCCTGGTTGCCGCCCGGCACCTGGGTCGACGTCTTCACCGAGCTGGTCTACGACGGCGGCCGGGAGATGCTGCTGCATCGCGGCCCGGACGGCATCCCGGTGCTGGCTCGCGCCGGCGCC
>DASZEI010000117.1:0-2087 GCA_035940975.1 Jatrophihabitans sp.
CAGGCTGACCTCGGTCAGCGGCGCAAGCAGCTGCTGAGTCAGCGCGAACGGTGTCTCGGAGGCGTTCCACCAACGGTAGTAGTTGCCGACGTTGCCGGTCTGCGCGGCGTTGCGGGCGATCGTGGTGGCGAAGCCGTCATCGTCGGTCAGCGGACCGATAACTGTCCAGCCGGCGAGCACACCGAGCACACCCAGATCGACCGCGGTGCGCCAGCTCCATCGGTGGCTCTTCAAGGACGGCCAACCCCCGGGTTGGCCGTCCTTGAAGAGCCACCAACCGGGGGTGCGCGCCGGCTGGTTGGCTGCGGACCGGGCCAGTAGCCGCAGCGCGATCAGTGCCGCGAGCAGTTGCCCGGCGAGCAGCACCATCTTCACGGTTGCTGGGCTGGTGGCGAACGGACTGGCGGTGCGGGCGGTGACCGCCATCCCGGTCGCCTGCGTGGCATCGAGGTCGGTGCTGAATACGAAGACCTTGGGCACCACCTCGCCGGCCAGCCTGATCGTCCGCGCATCGCCAGCGATCCCGATGGTGATCACCGTTGCGGCGGGTCCGGCGTCCACCTGCGTCGCGCAGTCGCTGGCGGGGCTGGCTAACGGGATGGTGCTCACCAGCTCGCCGTTCAGCAGCAGCCGGGCGGCTCCGGCGTCAGCGAGCAGCTCGAGCCCCTCACCGTGGGCAGCGGTGCCCAGCACCGTGGTGGCACGGCCGGAGTCTGCGGCGGCGCGGATCGCCGAGCACGGCACGGTCGCGGTCAGCTCCGCCGGTCGGTACGGCGCGAAAAACGCGGTACTCGACACGGCCGGTTGACCAGGAGCTGGCCAGGTCACCGTGGTCTGCTCGGCGTTCACCGGGGCGAACGGCACAGCCAGCGCGACCAGTACGCCCATCACGCCAACCAGCAAGCCAATCGTGGGGCGTACCAAGACTCGCGCGCCTCCTCCAGTCGCGTTTTGGGGCCGGAATGCAGCCAGCTGCGCAGCTTTAGGTGCAGTCTGGACCCAGCACGCGGGGAGTTAGGGCGCGAGTGCGGCGAGCACCTCGGGTAGGTCGCCGAAGTGTACGACGCACAGGCGCTGCGTGGTCCGAGTCAGCGCAACGTAGAGGTCGTTGAGCCCGCGCGGTGACTCGTCCAGCATCGCTGCCGGATCGACCAGCACCACCGCGTCGAACTCCAGGCCCTTGGCCTGGGTGACGGTCAGCACGGTCACCGGCGCCTCGAGGTCGGCGGAGCCGGCAATCAGACCCCGGTCGTCCCCACCCTCGGTGTGGATCAGCTTGTGAAGCTCGTCCACGCTGGCGGCGGGTCCCAGTACGGCGATCCGGCCGGCGCCCACCGCAGTGGCCTCCTCGGCGACCACCGCGGGCAGCTCATCGGGCAGAGCGACGACCTGCACCGCGCGGGGCACGACGCCCGTCCGGCGCACCGGTTGCGGTGGCTTGATGTCGACGTCCAGAGCGGCGAGCACCTCGTCGGCCAGCTCCGCAATCTCGGCCGGGTTGCGGTAGTTGATCGTCAGCTGCTCCAGCCGCCAGCGCTGCGCCACGTAGGGGCCGAGCACTTCTTGCCACGACACCGCGCCGGCGCGGTCCCCGGTCTGTGCCAGGTCACCGACTACCGTCATCGATCGGCTGGGGCAGCGTCGCATCAGCACTCGCCACGCCATAGGAGACAGCTCCTGCGCCTCGTCGATGATCACATGACCGTAGGTCCAGGTCCGGTCGGCTGCCGCACGCTCAGCGGTGCTGCCGTAATTGCGCTGCCGTTGCCGGTCGGCCAGCCGGTCGGCGTCGATCAGGTCGGTGGCGCGCAGTAGCTCGGGATCCAGCTCCTCGTCGAAATCCAGGATGTCCAGCACGCCCTGCGCGTACTGCAGCTCCGCGCGCAGGGCAGCGGCCTCCCGGGCGGCCTCGGCGCTGCCGTCGGAGCCGAGCAGCTCGGCGGCCTCGTCCAGCAGCGGCACATCGGCGGGGGTCCAGGCCTGTCCGGGTTCGGTGTCCGGGTCGGGAGCAGGGCGAGCCAGCAGGTCGCGCTCCTCGGGCCGCAGCACCCGCTGGGTGGCGCTGACCAGCCGCTGCGGGTCGGTAT
>DASZEI010000118.1:0-6854 GCA_035940975.1 Jatrophihabitans sp.
CGTCGTGGGCCACCAGCATCACCGCCACTGCGTGGCTGCGGCAGACCGACTGGACGAGCGCGCTCACCGAGGCCTGGTTGGTCACGTCCAGGCTGTCCAGCGGCTCGTCGAGTACCAGCAGCTGGGGGCGGCGGATCAACGCCTGGGCGATCAGCAGCCGCTGCTGCTCGCCGCCGGAGAGCTGGCCGATCGGCCGGTGGGCGTAGTTCTCGGCACCCACCAGGGCGATCACCTCGCGGACCCGGTCGCGAGCCTGGCGACCGGCCCGGCCGGTCAACCGGCCCGGCAGCGCGATGCCCCAGCGGTCACCGTCCCAGCCCATCCGGACGACGTCCACGCCGCGAATCCTGGTGGCCGGGTCGAAGGCGCGCCGCTGCGGCAGGTAACCGATCCGGCTGTTGTGCCGGCCGGGCTCGGCACCGAGCACCCGGATCCGGCCGGTGCTGGTGGGAAGCAGCCCGAGCAGCGCCTTGAGCAGGGTGGACTTGCCGACGCCGTTGGGCCCCAGCACCGCCACGAACTCGCCGGCTCGCACCCGCAGGCTGACGTCGGAGAAGATCACCCGGCCGCCCACCATCACGGTGACCCCCGCCAGTGCCAGCACCTCCTCCGGCGTTCCGGCCGGCACCGACTCACCAGCCGGCACCGACTCACCAGCGGGCACCGACTCACCAGCCGGGCCCGGCGCGGTCGGCAGCTGCTCGCTCATCGACCGCTCGCCTGCTCCAGCGCGGCGTGCAACGCCCGCAGCTGGCTGACCTGCCAGTCCTGGAAGCTGGCGCCGGGCGGGTTGAGCGTCTCGGTGACCGCGACCACCGGCACGCCGGCCCGGCGGGCGGTTGCCAGCTGCGCGGCGACGTCCGGCGTGGCGTTCTGGCTGTTGTAGACGTAGACCTTGACCGTGCGGTGGCTCAGCTGGGCCTGGCTGGCGGCCTTGTCGGCCGCGCTGGGGTCGCTGCCCTCGCTGACCGCCCGGAGGAACCCGGCGGGGGTCGTCAGGTCCAGCCCGAGCGCTTCGGCCAGCGGGGCGACGATGCTCTCGCTGGCGCCGACCGCAGTGCCGGCATACCGGGCCTTGATGTCGCTGATCAGCCGGTGGTAAGCAGCCAGCTCGACATTCTGGAAGCTCTGCCGCCGGCTGTCGAAGTACCCGGCATCGGAAGGGTCCGCCCGCTTCAGGGCTGCGCTGATCGCGGCCACCACCTTGTTGACGTCGGCCGGGGAGTACCAGCGGTGCGGGTTGCCGCCGTCGGGCACCCCGACCAGCCGGCCCACGTCGATCACCGTCCGGTTCTCGTCAGGGCTGGCCGCCACGGTCTGCGCAGCCCACGGGTCATAGCCGATGCCGTTCTCCACGAAGACCCGTGATCGGGCGATCGTGCGGGCGTCGGCCGGCGTGGGCTCGTAGGCGTGCGGATCGGTCTGGGGATTGGAGATGATCGAACTCGCCCGGACGTGGCTGCCGCCGAGCTGGCTGAGGATGCTGCCCCAGACGTTGGTGCTGGCGGCCACCTCGATCATCCCGCCGCTGGCCGCCCGCTGAGCGCTGGGGGAGGTGGCACAACCGGCCAGCAGCACGGCCGGCAGCAGGATGGCCGGCAGCAAGACGGCCGGCCACCCGGTCAGCGCAGCCGGCAGCCACCGGGGGGCTGGAGCTGGCATCGGTTCTCCGGCGGGTGCGCTGAGCGAGGGCAGCCGTCATCGGTGACGACCGCTCCCCAGCCAACCCTTAATGACATTGATTGTCAATTTCGATAGACCGGCAGGCTGAAGATCAGCCCTCGGCTACCCGGCCGCGGGCCAGGTACTCCAGTCGCCGCAGCGACTCCCGATTGCGGGGCACCAGCGCCAGCTGCCGGACCGGGGCCGGCACCAGCAGCCCGGGGCCGCGGACCGCGTCCTCGCGGATGGTCACGGTGCAACTGCCGAGCCCGGGACGGCCGGTGACCTCGATCTCGACCAGCGTCTCGCCCAGCGGCCGGGTTCGGGCCAGCAGCCGCAGCAACCGGCCCGGCCGGCAGGTCAGCACCTCGGTGTCGTCGTCGAGCAGCAGCGGCCAGCTGCCCACCGAATGAGCGATCGTGGAGCCCTCGGCCGGCCACCGCGGGTCCACCTCGCGGATCCGGGAGGCACCGACGACCCAGCCGGCATACAGCCAGCCGTCGCTGAGCACCGCCCACACCTGCTCGCCGGTCGCCTCGATCGGCCTGGATGTCGAGATCATCGTTCCACCGTAAGGGCTGCCCGGCAGTTCGGTGGAGCCCCGGCGTCCTGCCTCAGCCGGCCCCGACCGGTCGGGGATAGTCCAGGATGCCGGTCTCGGCGACGTCCATCGCGATGTCGGCCAGCTTGCGGTGGCCGTGCTGGCTGGCGATCCGGAGCAGGTCGAAGGCCTGCTGCCTGGTCACGTGCTGGCGGCTCATCAACACTCCCATCGCCACGCCGATCTGGCGGTTGGACTCCAGCGCGAGCCGCAGGTTCTCGGCCTGGCTGCGGTGCCGGACGCCGGTCATCGCGATCGCGGCGTGGGTGGCGACGATGCCCCCGGTCAGCTCCGCGGACTCGTCGAAGGCATCGCGCTGGGTGGAGTACAGGTTCAGCCCGCCGATGGTGTCGGCGTTCTCCAGGTACAGCCGGAATCCCAGCATGCTGAACACGCCGTGCTCGCCGGCTGCTCGGCGACCGAACTCCGGCCAGCGGGTGTCCTGGGACAGGTCGCCGGTGCGGAAGATGCACTGCTGCAGGATCGCGTCGACGCACGGCCCCGAGGACAGCTCGTACTGGATGGCATCGACCCGGCGGGGCAGTTCGCTGCTCGGCGCCACGGTGGAGAACTTGCCGCCGCGCAGGATGGTGATGCCGGCATGCTCGGTGCCCGGAACCGTTCGCAGCGCGGCCTGGACGATTCCGGTCCAGCAGTCGTTCTCATCGGTGCGAGCGGCCAGTTCGCGGGCCAGTTCGGCGAAGCTGGCCGCCATGGCCTGCACGCTCAACGGTTCCGGCCGGTACTGGTCAGTAGCCATGCGATGCCTCTGCCTTGCTCGCGGGCCGTAGCCGGGACGATGTGCTGGACTGCCGGCCGTCGGGCACCGAGAGAACTTTCACCATAGACCACGGCAGGCCACCTGGGCAGGGCTGCGAGCGAGCCCGAAGTCGGCCCGCACGGCTCACGGTTTGAACCGGACGGGCCTGAACCGCAACACCGCTGCAGCGACTCGCGGTCTGAGCGTCACTGTGCCCGGGCTTGCGGTGTTACCGCAAGCGGAGGCCGATCGCGTCGCTCGATGCGATCGAGCAGATCGCAAGCGATAGCCCGTCCCACCTGCCCTGCCGGTGGTGTTCACAGCCGGCACGTTATGGTCGATACAGCTAAGCCAAACAGGTAGCTGTCGCGACACCGACCGGCGAACGCGTCTCGACGCAGACGCGGGAAATCGAGCCTGATGAGCAGCACGACGCAGGTGCGCAGTAGTGAGCTGTCGACGCCGACCGGCGAATACGACTTCGTGGTGGTGGCCAACCGGCTGCCGCTGGACCGCGTCGAGGAACCGGACGGGCAGGTGTCCTGGCGGCGCAGCCCCGGCGGCCTGGTGACCGCGCTGCAACCGGTGATGCAGCAGGCCGACGGTGCCTGGGTCGGCTGGACCGGCACCCCGGGTCCGGCGCCGGAACCGTTCGACGAGGCCGGCATGCGGCTGGTCGGCGTCAGCCTGTCCGGCGAGGAGGTCCGTGACTACTACGAGGGATTCTCCAACGACACGTTGTGGCCGCTGTATCACGACGTGATCGCTCCGCCGCGTTTCCGGCGAGCGTGGTGGGACGCCTACGTCAAGGTCAATGAGCGCTTCGCCCAGGCTGCCGCCGAGCAGGCTGCCGAGGCGGCGGTGGTGTGGGTGCAGGACTACCAGCTGCAACTGGTGCCGGGCATGCTGCGTGCCCGCCGCCCGGACCTGCGGATCGGTTTCTTCAACCACATTCCCTTTCCCGGTTACGAGATCTTCGCCCAGCTGCCGTGGCGGCGCCAGATCGTCGAGGGCCTGCTCGGCGCCGACCTGCTCGGTTTCCAGCGCCAGGGCGATGCCACCAACTTCTTGCGGGCCTGCCGGCGGGCGGCGGGGCTCACCACTCGCGGCTCGCTGGTGCGGGTGCCGCGACGCTGGCCCGGCGATGTCGGCCGTGGCTCGACCGGCAACGCCGCCGGGCGCCGGCGCTCCGGCCCGCTGCCGGCCGAGGACGACCGGACGGTGCGGGCAGCGACTTTCCCCATCTCGATCGACACGGCCGCCTTCGAGGCGATCGCCCGCCGCCCGGAGGTAAGGGCCCGGGCGGCAGAGATCAGGCAGGCTCTCGGGCACCCGCAGACCGTGCTGCTCGGGGTGGACCGGCTCGACTACACCAAGGGGATCGCGCACCGGCTCAAGGCCTACCGCGAGCTGTTGCAGGAAGGCCGGCTGTCCTCGCCGCAGGACATCCTGGTGCTGGTCGCCAGCCCCAGCCGGGAGCGGGTCGAGCAATACCGCAGGCTGCGCGACGAGGTCGAGGTGACGGTAGGGCGGATCAACGGGGAGTTCGGCGAGGTCGGCACCGCCCCGGTGCACTACCTGCACCAGTCCTATCCGCAGGAGGAGATGGCGGCGCTCTACCTGGCCGCCGACGTCATGCTGGTGACCTCGTTGCGCGACGGCATGAACCTGGTGGCCAAGGAGTATGTGGCCTGCCGTTACGACGAATCGGGCGCTTTGGTGCTGAGCGAGTTCACCGGCGCGGCCGATGAGTTGGGCAGCGCGTTCCTGGTGAATCCGCACGACATCGCCGGGCTCAAGGACGCGATCGTCCGGGCCGCGCGGATCTCGCCGGCCGAGGCCCGGCGGCGGATGCGCTCGATGCGACGGCGGATCCGCGAGTACGACGTGGCGCACTGGGCCCAGACCTTCCTGGACGCCCTGCACGGTGAGCCGGTAGCGGCCGATCCGGAGCACGAGCCCCTGATCCAGCTGTGATGCCGGCCGCTGTCCGCCAATGCCGGTGAAAGGATTTCAGCCGCGCCACCGGGCCATCCGGGTGAACAGCGACAGCACATCCGGCTCCGGGTGGGCCGGATCCAGGTGCCGGTAGCAACTGTCGAGGTTGATCACCAGCCGCTCGGGATTGCCCCAGTCCGCGAACCGTCCCAGGTCCAGCTCGGCCGCTGCCTCCTCGACCGTCCGGCCCCGGGCGTGCAGGTCCGCGGCGCCGGCTTCGACGTGTGCCAGGTAGGAGATCACCTCCCGCACGCCGCCGGCATCGGTGACCGGCCCGTGACCGGGTACGTAGCTGTCGGCGTCGAGTGCCAGCAGCCGGTCCAGGGCCGCGATCCAGCTGCTGGCCGGACCCGCCCACATGATCGGGGTGCCGCCGATGAACAGCAGGTCGCCGGCGAACACGACGCCGCTGGCCGGGTCGAAGACCGCGACGTCGCCGTGCGTGTGCGCCGGGCCGAACCGCAGCAGCCGAACCGTGCGCGACCCGACCGCGAGCTCGGTGTCGGCGACGACGTCGGCGTCGGGCAGCCGCGAGGTGATGCCGGTGAAGTCGAACGCGCCGAAGGCCCGCCGCAGGTAGTCCGACAGCTGCGGGCCGAGGTCCGCGCTCATCAGGCCGGCCAGCAGTTGCGGCGACTCGGCTCGCAGGTGGGCGCCGGCCTCCGGCGCCGCCCAGATCCGCACCGCCGGGTCGAGCAACTCGTTGCCGAAGCAGTGGTCGCCGTTGCCGTGGGTGTTCACCGCCTGCCGGATCGGCGAGGCCGCTGTGATCGCATCCATCGCGGCCAGCATCCGCCGGGTGTGGGCGAGGTCGAACTGGGTGTCCACCAGCAGGCTGTCGCCGCCGCCGTCGATCAGGCCGGCGTTGCTCAGCCCCCAGCCACCATCCGGTTGCAGCCAGGCCCAGACACCGTCGGCCAGCTGGTGCAGCCCGTCGGTGTAGTCGATCCCGCTCATCGGCGCTCCTGTGCTCCTTCGAGGGTGGCCCCGGCAGGACTCTGCCAGTGCGGTGTGCCGGGCGGCACGGCAGCCCGGGTTAGGCTTGCCAGGTTTGCTGGATCCATGCTCGCCCGGTTGGGGATGTTGTGCTTTCTCGTTCGCGCCTTGTTGTTGCCTTCCTAGTGCTGCCTGTTTCGGTGCTCGCCGCCTGTGGCTCCGGCGACGGCTCCGGCAGCCCGGCCGCCTCCGGTTCCACCTCCGGCTCGCACTCGGCGGCCGCCGCCGGGATCGCCGACGTCACGGTCAAGGGCGGCTTCGGCGCCAAGCCGGAGGTCTCGGTGCCCGACAAGCCGGCACCCGGCCAGCTCGCCCAGCAGGTCCTCACCACCGGCACCGGTGCCACCGTGGACAAGGGTGACACCCTGGTGGCCAACTACAGCGGCCAGACCTGGGCGTCCAAGGACGGCAAGCCGCACGTCTTCGACAGCTCCTTCGACCGCGGCAGCCCGACTGCCTTCGTGATCGGCACCGGTGCGGTGATCCCCGGCTGGGACAAGACGCTGGTCGGCAAGCACCTCGGCAGCCGGGTGCTGCTGGCGATCCCGCCGGTCGAGGGCTACGGCAGCCAGGGCCAGCC
The DNA here is from genome assembly GCA_035940975.1 of Jatrophihabitans sp. Classification (GTDB taxonomy): domain Bacteria; phylum Actinomycetota; class Actinomycetes; order Mycobacteriales; family Jatrophihabitantaceae; genus Jatrophihabitans_A. The sequence goes on from DASZEI010000118.1 coordinate 6,598, forward strand.
CGACGCCGGTATCACCGGCACCGACACGCTGGTCTTCGTCGTCGACCTGATCGCGGCCTACCACCCCAACGCCTCGGCGCCGGGCACCGCGGTGCAGAAGCTGGCAAGCGGCCTGCCCAAGATCACCAACGTGGCCGGCAAGGCTCCGGCGGTACTCAGCACCGCCGGTGTGAAGGCTCCCAAGAAACCGACTTCGACGCTGCTGGTGACCGGCGCCGGTGCCAAGATCGATGCCGCCAAGACCCTGGTGCTGCAGG
>DASZEI010000119.1:0-5260 GCA_035940975.1 Jatrophihabitans sp.
GTGGTCAACCCCGACGTCGACCCGCAGTTCGGCTTCATGACCCTGGACTGGGACGGCAAGATCCGGATGGACTGCTCATCGCCGGCGGCGATGGCCTCGCTGATCCAGCGGATGCTGCGCGACAGCAGCGGCGCCACCCTCTACGACATCGCCACCGGCAACGACACCGACTCCGACCGGCACGGCATCGTCACCCCCGACGGCGGGCTGATGAACCCCAACCACTTCCTGTCGACGGCGATCAACTACCTGTACGCCAACCGGCCGGGCTGGCGCGAGGACGCCGCGATCGGCAAGACGCTGGTCAGCTCGTCGATGATCGACCGGGTGGCCGCCGATCTCGGACGCAAGCTGATCGAGGTACCGGTCGGGTTCAAGTGGTTCGTGCCCGGCCTGCTGGACGGCTCGGTCGGCTTCGGCGGCGAGGAGTCGGCGGGCGCGTCGTTCCTGCAACGCAACGGCAGCGTCTGGACCACCGACAAGGACGGCATCATCCTGGCCCTGCTCGCCTCGGAGATCCTGGCCGTCACCGGCAAGTCGCCTTCCGAGCACTACCGGGAGCTGACCGCGCGGTTCGGCGAACCGGCCTACGCCCGGATCGACTCGCCGGCCACCCGGCAGCAGAAGGCGGTGCTGGCCAAATTGTCGCCGTCCCAGGTCACTGCCTCGACCCTGGCCGGTGACCCGATCACCGACCGGCTGACCTCGGCACCCGGCAACGGCGCCGCGATCGGCGGGCTGAAGGTCACCACCGAGCGTGGCTGGTTCGCCGCCCGGCCCTCCGGCACCGAGGACGTCTACAAGCTCTACGCCGAGTCCTTCGACGGGCCGGACCAGCTGGCCCGGATCCAGGACGAGGCCCGCGAGATCGTGGCCGCCGCGCTCGGCTCCGCATCCTGAGGCCGTCCCGGGTGGCTGGGCCAGTGTGCACCCGCCGGCCGGCTCCCCGATCGGCGGCGGTCCGGCCGAACGCTGAGGGCTGAGAGCCGGGCGGCTCAGCCGCGGCTGAAGGTGTCCGGGTGCGGCCCGATCCGATCACCGGTCTCCAGGCCGGTGATCGCCTCGAGGTCCTCGGCGGTCAGGCTGAAGTCGAAGACGTCGAGGTTCTCCCGGATCCGGGCCGGCGTCACCGACTTCGGGATCACCACGTTGCCCAGCTCGATATGCCAGCGCAGGATCACCTGGGCCGGGCTCTTGCCGACCCGCTCGGCGATGGCGGTGATCAACGGATCGGTCAGCACCGACCCGCCGCGGGCCAGCGGTGACCAGGCCTCGGTGAGGATGCCGTGCTCGGCGTGGAAGGCTCGCAGCTCGGCCTGTGGCAGCAGCGGGTGCAACTCGATCTGGTTGATCGCCGGCACCACCGAGCTCTCGTCGAAGAGCCGCCGCAGGTGCGGGATCTGGAAGTTCGAGACCCCGATCGCGCGGACCCGGCCCTCGGCGTAGAGCTTCTCGAAGGCGTGCCAGGTGTCGACGTAGTGGTTGAGGTCCGGCGCCGGCCAGTGGATCAGCAGCAGGTCCAGCACCTCCAGGCCCAACCGGTCCATCGAGGCCTCGAAGGACGCCATCGCCGGATCGAAGCCCTGCTCGGAGTTCCACACCTTGGTGGTCACGAACAGCTCGTCGCGGGCGATGCCGGACTCCGCGATCGCCGCCCCGACACCGGCTTCGTTCTGGTACAGCTTGGCCGTGTCGATGTGCCGGTAGCCGGCTTCCAGCGCCGTCCGGACGGCGGCCCGGGTCTCGGTGTCGGGCACCAGGAACACCCCGAAGCCAAGCTGCGGGATCTCCACTCCGTTGTTCAAGGGCAGCGCGGGAACAGTCATATTCGCAGTCTAAGCACGCCTCGCGGGTCGGCGAAAACGCTTACTCAGAGGCTCTTGTGCGGGCCGCTCAACTCGTCCAGGATCAGCACGGTCTGGGTGGCCAGCACGTCGGGCATGGTCTGGAAGGTGTTGAGCACCAACTCACGCATGCTGGCCGCGTCGTGGGTGCGTACCAGCAGCACCAGGTCGTTCTCCCCCGAGACCAGCGCGCCGTGCCAGACCTCGGGAATCTGCAGCACCTGCCGCCGGACCGCCTTCCAGGAATGCTGGCTGATCTTGAGATACACGTAGGCCGAGATGCCGAAGCCGTAGCGCTCCGGGTCGATCGTGGCGCTGTAGCCGGTGATGACGCCCTCGGAGAGCAGCCGCTCGACCCGGGTGTAGGCGCTCGCGCGGGAGATATGCAACTTTTCAGCCAGGGCACGCATCGACAGCCGGCCGTCCTCGCGCAACTCGGCGACGATCGCCCGATCGGTGTCGTCGAGGTGGACCGGTTGTCTAACCTCAACCGCTTGCGGCCGCTTTTGATTCGACATACTGTACGGTAACAGGCATCTTGCAGCCAATCGTCTGCAAGTAGTCGCATTTTCTGGATCAACGGTTCTAGACCCACCACACTTGACACATGACTGTGGTCACTCCGTCCGACGCGCTGCTGCCGACCGCGACACCGCGCTGCCTGATCGATGCAGACGGCCACGCCACCTCGGCCGACCCGGCACCGCTGCCTGGCCCGGAGGTGCTGCTGGAACTGTTCCGGCTGATGTCGCTGGGCCGCCGCTTCGACAGCCAGGCCACCGCACTCACCAAGCAGGGCCGGCTGGCGGTCTATCCCTCGGCCCGCGGCCAGGAAGCCTGCCAGGTCGGCGTGGTGACCGCGATGGCCCAGCGGGACTGGCTGTTTCCGACCTACCGGGATTCGATGGCGCTGGTCAGCCGGGGCATCAATCCGGTCGAGGCGCTGACCCTGCTGCGCGGTGACTGGCATTGCGGCTACGACCCCTACCTGCACCGCACCGCACCGCAGTGCACGCCGCTGGCCACCAACACCGTGCACGCGGTGGGCCTGGCGCACGCGGCCCGGCTGGCGGGCGAGGACACCGTGGCCGTGGTGCTGCTCGGCGACGGTGCCACCAGCGAGGGCGACACCCACGAGGCGCTCAACATCGCCGCCGTGTGGCAGGCGCCGGTGGTGTTCCTGGTGCAGAACAACGGCTATGCGATCTCGGTGCCGCTGGCCAAGCAGACCCGGGCCCAGACGCTGGCCCACAAGGGCGTCGGGTACGGCATGCCGGGCGTGCTGATCGACGGCAACGACGCGGCGATCGTGCACGTGGCGGTCACCGAGGCCATCGAGCGGGCCCGGCGCGGTGCGGGCCCCACCCTGATCGAGGCGCTCACCTACCGGATCGAGGCGCACACCAACGCCGATGACGCCTCGCGCTACCGCAAGGACGACGAGGTCGCCAGCTGGCTGGCCCGGGACCCGATCAGCCGGTTGCAGACCTACCTGCAGGACGGCGGCCTGCTCGACGAGGCCGGCATCGCCGCGATCGCCGACGAGGGCGAGGCACGGGCGGCCCGGCTGCGGGAGGCGATGAACGCCGACCCGGTCACCGACCCCGCGGAGCTGTTCGCGCACGTCTACACCGAGCCGACCGCCGCCCTGCGCAGCCAGGCGGCCGGCCTGGCTGATGAGTTGGCCGACGCGCTCGCGGCGGAGCAGTCATGACGGCCGTTGCCGACAGCGCGGCCACTGCCGAGCAGCTGGGCAGCCTGACCATGGCCGGTGCCCTGAACCGGGCACTGGCCGACGAGCTGCGCGCCGATGACCGGGTGCTGGTCTACGGCGAGGACGTCGGCGCGCTCGGCGGCGTCTTCCGGGTCACCGACGGCCTGGCTGCCGAGTTCGGCGATCGGCGGGTGTTCGACTCGCCGCTGGCCGAGGCCGGCATTGTCGGGACCGCGATCGGGATGGCGATGCACGGCCTGCGCCCGGTGGTCGAGATGCAGTTCGACGCGTTCTCCTACCCGGCCTTCGAGCAGATCACCTCGCACCTGGCCAAGCTGCACAACCGCACCCGCGGCCGGATCACGCTGCCGGTCGTGATCCGGATCCCGTACGGCGGCGGCATCGGCGGAGTGGAACATCACAGCGATTCCTCCGAGGCGTACTGGGTGTCCACGCCCGGCCTGACGGTGGTGACGCCCGGCACCGCCTCCGATGCCTACTGGCTGCTGCGCCAGGCGATCGCCAGCGACGACCCGGTGATCTTCCTCGAGCCCAAGCGGCGGTACTGGGCCAAGGAGGAGATCTCGGCCGAGCCCGCGGCGCGGTTCCACCAGGCGCTGGTGCGCCGGACCGGCACCGATGTGACCCTGATCGGCTACGGCTCGATGGTGCCCACCCTGCTCGAAACCGCCGACGCCGCCACCGAGGAGGGCATCTCGGCCGAGGTCATCGACCTGCGCTCGCTGTCCCCCTTCGACGACCGGACGGTGGTCGCCTCGGTGCGCCGGACCGGACGAGCCGTGGTGGTGCACGAGGCCAGCGGGTTCGCCGGCTTCGGGGCCGAGGTCGTCGCCCGGCTCACCGAGCAGTGCTTCCACCAATTGCACGCGCCGATCGGCCGGGTCACCGGCTTCGACATCCCGTACCCGCCACCGATGCTGGAGAAGCACCACCTGCCCTCGGTGGACCGGATCCTGGACGCGGTGGACCGGCTGCAGTTCGACGACACCGTGGTGCTGCCCAGCACGCCGGCCGGGCAGGACTGAGATGCCTGACTTCCTGCTGCCCGATCTCGGCGAGGGCCTGACCGATGCCGAGATCCTGAGCTGGCTGGTGGCGGTCGGCGACCAGGTCAGCGTCGACCAGCCGGTGGTCGAGGTCGAGACCGCGAAGGCGTCGGTCGAGGTGCCGATCCCGTTCGCGGGCCGGGTGTCGGCGCTGTTCGGCAGCCCCGGCCAGCGGATTGCGGTCGGCTCGCCACTGATCGCCGTCGAGGCGGTCGGCGTCGCTGAGCAAGTCCCCGCGCCGAACGGCATTGCCGGCCAGCCGGCTGAGGATGGCGTCGTCGGCAGCACGGTGAACGGCGGCACGGTGAACGGCGCTGCCGGTGAATCCGGCGCTGAGCCCGCGGTTGCCGAGTCCTCGGAGTACTCCGGCAAGGTCCTGGTGGGCTACGGCACCTCCTCGGCGCCGGCTCGCCGCCGCCAACGGTCCCGGCGGTCCGGTTCGCCGGCATCGGGCTCGCCGGCATCGGGCTCGGCGGCATCGGGCTCGGCGGGGTCCGGCTCGGCGGCGGCAGGCCTGGCAACACCCGGGGCGGTGACCCCGGCCCCACCCGCGCTCGGCCGGGAGCTGGTAGCCACCTCGGTGATCTCGCCGGTGGTGCGCAAGCTGGCCCGTGACCGGGGCATCGACCTGGCCG
>DASZEI010000120.1:0-7937 GCA_035940975.1 Jatrophihabitans sp.
CTCATCGACCAGCACCGCCCGTAGCTCGGCGACCAGGCCGGGCAGCAGGAACCTGCGGGAGGCGCTCGCCACCGGCCGGGCCTCCACCGTGTCGGGCAGCGGGTCCAGCTCCTCGACGAAGCGCGACGGCTGTGCCTCGTCGCTGTCGACCGCGGTGACCAGCAACGCGCGGCTGGCGCGGGTGATGGCCACGTAGAACAGCCGGCGCTCCTCGGTCAGCCGCTCGGCGAGCAGCCCGCTGGACACCCGGGCCCGGTGCGCCACCAGGTCGACCAGCAGGTCCGAGCCCAGCAGCGAGCCGCGCTGGCGCAGGTCGGGCCAGACGCCGTCCTGCACGCCGGCCACGCAGACCACCTGCCATTCCAGGCCCTTGCTGGCGTGCGCGGTGAGGATCGAGACCTCATCGGTCACCGCCCGCCGGTCCGCCGCGGTGTCGGTGATCTGCAGTTGGCTCACCCAGTCCCGCAGCTGGTCGATCCCGCTGCCGGGACTGCGGTCGGACAGCTTCGCGGCCTCGATGAACAGCGCCAGCACCGCGTCCAGGGCGCGATCGGCGCGGGCGCCGTCCGGGCCGCCGGCCAGGCTGCGGGAGTTCAGCCGGGACGACAGGCCGCTGGCCTGCCACAGCGCCCACAGCACGTCCTCGGCAGAGCAGCCGGCCACCGCCGTCGCCGTGACGCCGGCGTCGATGACCGCACGCAACCGCTCGACCGGCGGGCGGACCGCGGCCGGCACCAGCGCCAGCGCGCCGGGTTCGAGGATCAGGTCGGCCAGGCTGAGCGGACCGGCCGGCGCGCGCCGCAGGTGCCGGCGCATCCGCAGCACCTGCAGCGGGTCGGCCCGTCCCACCGGGCCGAGCAGCAGCGCCTCGGCGGCTTCGGGCGGTACGGCCGCCGGGTCAGCCACGCACCGCAGGAACTCCAGCAGCTGTGCCACCACCGGCTCGTCGGACAGCGGGCCGCGGACGGCTTGCCCGACCGGCACGCCGGCTGCCACCAGGCCGCGCCGCAGGGTGTCGGCAGCCGGGCCCACGGACCGGACCAGCACCGCCATCTGCGACCACGGCACCTGGTCCTCGGCGTGCGCGCGGCGCAGCACCGAGGCGATGTGGGCTGCTTCCTGGCTGGCCGAGCCGAACACCGCCACCTCGACCGCACCGGGGTTCAGGTCGGTGGCCGCGACCAGCGCCCGGTGCTGGGCCGGGCCGCTGAGCCGGGCCGCGATGCGTCGCGAGGCCGCGACCAGCACCGGCCCGCTGCGCCGGCACTGGGTCAGCGAGACGGTCTCTACCGGGGTGCTCAGCTGGAGCTGGCCGGCGGGCTCGGGCTCGGGTCGCGGGGTGCCCGGCAGCCAGCCGAAATGCAGGTCGATGTCGGCCATGGCCGTTTGCTCGGCGCCCCGGAAGGAGTAGATGGCCTGGTCCGGATCTCCGATCAGCACCAGCTCGTCCGCGCCGGCGGCGATCAGCTTCAACAGCTCGATCTGGGCCGGATCGGTGTCCTGGTACTCATCGACGAAGATCCGGCGGCGTTGCCGGCGCTCGGCGGCGAGCAGCTCGGGGTTGTGCCGCAGCTCGGCGTTGGCCCGCTGGATCAGCTCGGCGGCGTCGAAGGCGCCGGGGGCCTTCAGGGCGGTGACCTCCAGGTACTCGGCCAGCACGTCGGCGGCGACCACCCAGTCCGGCCGGTGGTGCTTGCTGCCCAGCGCGGCCAGTGCCTGCGGGCTGATGTCGCGCTCGACGGCCCGCATCAGCAGGTCGCGCAACTGTTCGGCGAAGGCCTGGGTGTGCACGGCGGCCGACAGCTCGGCCGGCCACGAATCGACGCGGTCGGCCAGCCGCCCGGCCAGCAGCTCGCGCAGCGTGACGTCCTGCTCGGAACCGGACAGCAACCGCGGCGGCGGATCGCCGGCCAGCACGGCGGCCCGGCGTACCACCCCGAAGGCGTAGGAGTGGAAGGTGCGCGCCACCGGCTCTGAGATGGTGCGTTGCAACCGGGCGGTCACCTGGTCGCGCAGCTGCCCGGCCGCCCGCCGGGAGAACGTGAGCAGCAGGATGTTCTCGATCGGCACCCCGCGCCGGGTGACCCGCTCGACCACCGACTCGACCAGGGTGGTGGTCTTGCCGGTGCCGGGGCCGGCCAGCACCCGCAGCACGCCCAGGTCGTGGGCCAGCACCCGCTGCTGATCGGCATCGAGCGCGGGTGCGGCCAGCGCCGGCAGGTGCGACTGCACCAGGCGGAACGCGGGTTCGGATACGACGCTTGCCAACACCCCGCAATAGCACCACGCGGCGGCGACAGTTTCGGGTAGGCGAACCGGCCGTGTCGCGGCGCTGCGCTCGGTTGGGCGCTTCGGCTATCTCACTTTCCGAACAAGGGCTTCGCCCGATCCGGCGGCGGCCGGCAAGATCACCACGGCTGGTTCAGCGGCTGGTTCAGCGGCCGTCCCAGCGCGCGGCCGCCAGGTCCACCCGATCGCCGCGGATCGGCACCCCTTCGGCCGCCAGCCGGGCCAGCTGCTCGGCGCGCAGGTGCTCGGCGCAGCTGCCGTCCGAGCGCAGCACCCGGTGCCAGGCCACCGTGCCGCCGTCGGCCGCCAGCACCCGCCCGACGTTGCGGGCAGCCCGGCTGCCGACGTACTCGGCGACGTCGCCGTAGGACATCACCTTGCCCGGCGGAATGGACTCGACACAGTCCAGAATCCGCTGGGCCAGCGGCAGGTCCTCGGTCACGGGGCGGCAGCCGGCATCAGCTTCGACCTCAGTTCAGTGGACTCAGGTTTCAGTGGACTCAGGTTTCAGTGGACTCAGTCCGGCGGGCTCAGTGGGTTCAGTAGGAGGGCAGCGACGGGTCCACCTGCTTCACCCAGGCGCTCACGCCACCCTGGACGTGCACCGCGTCGGAGAATCCGGCGGACTTGACGGCGGCCAGCGTTTCGGCCGACCGGACGCCGGTCTTGCAGTACATCACGATCTGGCGATCCTGAGGCAGCGCCGACAGCGCGTCGCCGCGCAGGATCTCATCCTTGGGGACCAGCTTGGCGCCGGGGATCGACACGATCTCCCACTCGGCCGGCTCCCGGACGTCGATCAGCTCGATCGGCTTGCCGGAGTCCAGCAGCTCCTTCAGCTCGGCAGCGGTGATGGTGGAACCGGCCGCGGCCTGCTGGGCCTCCTGCGACACCACGCCGCAGAAGGCCTCGTAGTCCACCAGTTCGGTGATCGGCGGTGCCTGCGGGTCCTTGCGGATCTTGACGGTGCTGTAGGACATCTCCAGGGCGTCATAGACCATCAGGCGTCCCACCAGGGGCTCTCCGACACCGGTGATCAGCTTGATCGCCTCGGTGGCCATGATCGAACCGATCGAGGCGCACAGCACACCGAGCACGCCGCCCTCCGCGCACGAGGGCACCATGCCCGGCGGCGGCGGGTCGGGGTAGAGGTCGCGGTAGTTGGGCCCGTAGCGGTTCCAGAACACCGAGGCCTGGCCGTCGAAGCGGTAGATCGAACCCCAGACGTAGGGCTTGTCCAGCAGCACCGCGGCGTCGTTGACCAGGTAGCGGGTGGCGAAGTTGTCGGTGCCGTCGACGATCAGGTCGTACTGGCCGAAGATCTCCAGCACGTTGTCGTTGTCCAGCCGGGTGTCGTGCACCACGACGTTGACCAGCGGGTTGATCTCGCGCACGCTGTCGCGGGCCGAGTCGGCCTTGGGCCGTCCGATGTCGGACTGGCCGTGAATGATCTGGCGCTGCAGGTTCGACTCGTCGACGACGTCGAACTCCACGATCCCCAGCGTGCCCACGCCGGCGGCCGCCAGGTACATCAGGGCCGGTGAACCCAGGCCGCCGGCGCCGACACACAACACCTTGGCGTTCTTCAGGCGCTTCTGCCCGACCATCGCCACATCGGGGATGATCAGGTGCCGGCTGTAGCGGCGCACCTCGTCGACGGTCAGCGATTCGGCTGGTTCCACCAGCGGTGGCAGAGACACGAGCTCTCGATTTCCTTCCAACACGCGGCACTTGTGGGTCGCTGGCACAACGTCGCGACCGCGCTGACAGATTCCCACACCGGCGGCACCGCGCGCACCCCGCACCGCGGCCGGATGGCGTTCGCGCCGGCCCCGGCCACCTGCGCCGCAACGCCGAGCGGGCGACGCTCAGGCGTAGTTGCGGCGGAAGAACTCCGCGTCGGCCGCATCGCCGACCTGCTCGGCGCCCGGCGCGTCCGAGGCGCCCGGCGGGAACGGCCAGGGGTTGGGCCGGCAGGCCTGGCCGCTGGCGGTCCGGGTACCGATCGACTGCTGCATCATCGCCGGCGCCAGGCCGTTGCCCAGGCAGTTGTGGGCGTGGTTGTGGCCCAGCGCGTGACCGACCTCGTGGTTGACGGCGTAGCGGTGGTAGTCGGCCAGGTCGCCGGCGAACACCTGCGCGCCGCGCACCCAGCGCGACACGTTGAGCACCACCCGACCCTCACTGCCGGCGTTGCAGGAGGTCTCGATCCGCAGCGAGTACCCGCACATCCTGCGCACCGTGGTCGGGGCCGCGAGAGTGATCCGGAAATCGACCGGCCCGGAGTCCACCCGTTGCAGCGCGACCCTGCCCGAGCCGATCCAGGACCGCTGATCGCTGAGCGCGGCCATCACCGCGGTGGCGAAGGACTTCGAGTCCGTGCCGGTGACGCCGTTCTCGACGTCGATGCTGAACCGGTACAGCTGGCCCTTGCCGAGCACGCCGGAGGTGCCGGGAAGGGTGGAGAAGGTGCCGCTGGCGCTGAACGAGTAGGCCGGGCCGGCCGGCAGCTGCCAGCTGGGCACCCGCACGGCGGGGCTGCTGGCCGGCGCGCTGCTGGACGTGCGCTGGCTGCTCGCGGCAGCGGACCGGCTACTGCTGCTGACGGCCGGCCGGCTGGACGGCGCGACCGGCGTGCTGGCGACGGTGCTGAGCGGCGGCTGAACGCTGCCCGCGGCACGGGCCGGTGGGTGGTCGCGGTGCGAACCGATGTTGAAGATCGCCAGCACGCTGACCACGGCGAGCGCCGGCAGCGCGTACGCGCGCCAGCCGTACCGACCCGCGAAGGCACGCCAGCGGCTCTTCCCGTCCGGACGACGACCGGCCGGGCCACCAGCCGTGGGCCCACCGGCAGCATGACGGTGGCCCTGCTGGGCGCTCGATCGGGTCACTGGCTCACAATCCCACAGCTGCCTGTCGGCGAGCGTCATTTGCGCGTTCCAGCAGCGCCAGGATGGCCCGGGCGGTGCTGACCGGATCCTCCAGCTGGGCGGTGTGCCCGACGTCGGGAAGTACCAGCAGGCTCGCATCGGGCAGCGTCCTGGCGACCCGGGGCGCGTTGGCGACATCGACCAACCGGTCGAGTTGGCCCCAGACCACCACCGCCGGCACCTGGATCTGGCTGAGCGCGTGCCACGGCGAGCGGGTGCCGACGGTCAGGTAGCTGCGGACCAGTCCCCGCAACGACCGCAGCAGCGCTTGGCCGGACCACGCGTAGCCCCGGCGTACCTGGAGCTCTTCGATCGCCTCGGCCAACCGGTTGGCCGGCACCAGTTCGGGGTGGGCGAAGCACAGCTCGATCACCGCCCGCACCCGCCGTTCGGCCGGCAGCTGGTCCAGCCGGGTCAGCACCCGGTTTCCCAGCCCCGGCACCAGCAGCAGCGGCAGCAGCGCGTCGGAGCCCTTCTTCGGTCGCAGGTCCGGCACGGCCGGCGAGACCAGGGTCAGGGTGCGCACCAGATCCGGCCGGCTGGCTGCCAGCTGGATCGAGATCGCCCCGCCCATCGAGTTGCCGACCAGGTGCACCGGTCCGCGCCCGGTCTGCTCCAGGTAGTCGATGACCAGCCGGGTGTGCGCGGCGATCGAGTAGTCCCCGCGCGGCGGCGGCCCGGACCTTCCGAAGCCCGGCAGGTCCAGGGCGTGGCCGTCCAGCCAGGGTGAGAGCAGGTCGGCCAGGTCGGTGAAGTTGGTCGATGCGCCGCCCAGGCCGTGCACGTAGAGCGCCGGCTCGGCGGCCGGATTGGGCGAGGGTGTCCGCCGGACGTTGACCAGGTTCTGACCGACCCGCAGCTCGGTGGCGGGCCACGGTTGCCGCCCGGGGTCCGGTGTTGCGAGGCGGTAGTCGAGCGTGCTGGCCAGGACCGCCGTTCGCAGCGGCCGGCTGGGCCGGGTGCGCAACCGGTCGTGGCCGGCCCGAAGCACCCGCCGGCCTTGAACGAGCGGGCGGCTGTCCACGAGCGCGCGGCCGTGGGGCACCGGCGAGGTTCTCATCGGAACAAAACTACCTTCTCGGCGCGCTGGGCGTGCGACGCGACGACCCGGCGCCCGGCCGCACTACCCACCGGTAGCATCGACTTGCCCCAGCGCCTCGCCAGGAGGTTCGTCATGACCGAAACGATGGACGCTTCACGAGGAGCCCGGCTGCCCCGTTCGGCCCGCCGCAAGCAGCTGCTGGCGGCCGCTCAGGAGGTCTTCGTGACCAACGGCTACCACGCCGCCGCGATGGACGACATCGCGATCCGGGCCGGGGTGTCCAAGCCGGTCCTGTACCAGCACTTTCCCGGCAAGCTCGAGCTGTACCTGGCGCTGCTGGACACCCATGCCGAGGACGTGCTGGAGCGGGTCCGGCAAGCGCTGGCCGAGACCGAGGACAACCGGGTCCGGGTGCACAACGTGCTGACCGCCTACTTCGACTTCGTCGACGGCGCCGACCGGGGTGACGAGGGCGCTTTCCGGCTGATCTTCGAGTCCGACCTGGGCAACGAGCCGGCGGTGCGGGAGCGGGTCGACCGGGTCGCCAGGGTCACCATGCAGGCGGTCGCCGACACGGTCGCGGCCGACACCGGACTGGGCCGGCCGCAGGCGGAGTTGCTGTCGGTGGCGCTGACCGGCGCCGCCCAGATCACCGCGACCTGGTGGTTGGATGCCGACCGGCCGATCCCCAAGGCCGAGGCGGTCCGGTTACTGGAGACGCTGCAGTGGCGCGGGATCTCCTTCTTCCCGCTGCAGGGCGGCGGCGCGGGGCTGCCGGGCGGCACGGGGCTGCCGGACGGCGCGGCACTGCCGGACGGCGCCGGCCGGCCCTCCGACGCCTGATCACAGCCCTTGGCAGCGCTGAGCGGCCCGGAGCGGCGGGGGTCGTTCGCTCACAGCGCAGCGACCGGTCAGCGGCTCGGCAGCCGGGTTCGACTAGCGTGGGGACTGCCGGAGACAAGGGTTCCGGCGATCGAACTGGCAGCCGAGCCGGTCATGCGACGAGTGCCGGCCACTGAACTGGAGGACCGCGTGGAGGTCAAGATCGGCGTGCTGCACACCCCCCGCGAAATCGTGCTGGAGAGCAACCAGACGCCCGCCGAGGTCGAAGAGGTGGTCGGCACCGCGCTCAAGAGCGTGGACGGCCAGCTGGCGCTGAGCGACGAGCGTGGTCGCCGGGTGATCGTGCCCGCCAACCTGGTGGCCTATGTCGAGATCGCGCAGGCCGACGTCCGGCGAGTCGGCTTCGTCGCTGGCTGAGAGCCTCGGGCCGCCGACGGCGGTCCCGGCCGGGCCTAGTTGGACAGCCCGATCGCGGTCATCCGCTGGGTGTGCTTGCCCATGATCCGGTCGGTCAGCAGGCTGATGCCGGTCAGGTCGCCCACCCCGCCGACGATCAGCATCGTCAGCGCGTCCCGCTCGGCCGCGACCCGCTGGGCCTGGGTGATGGCCTCGCCGACCAGCCGCCGCCCCCACAGGGACAGCCTGGACGCCGCGGTCGGGTCGCTGCTGATCAGCGCGCCCACCTCGCGGATCGCGAACTCGGCGTGGCCGGAATCGGCCAGCGCCTCGGTGACCAGTTGCCGGGTCGAGGGGTCGACGTACTGGGCGACCTCCAGGTAGAAGTCGGCGGCCAGTCCGTCCCCGACGTAGGCCTTCACCAGCGCCTCGCCCCA
>DASZEI010000121.1:0-4953 GCA_035940975.1 Jatrophihabitans sp.
CTCTGGCTCTGGCTCGCCCGCTCCGGACGTCACGGCCCTGCACGCGGACGTGCTGGCCACCCTGACTGCGATGCCGCTGGACCCGGCCGACGGCACCGGCCAGGCCGCGATCCGGGAGGGCTTCTACGGGCTGCTGGCGGCCCGTCCGGACGCCACCCGGCTGGCCTGCGTGCCCGGCCACGTCACCGCCAGCACGCTGCTGCTGGACCACGACGCGCGCCGGGTGCTGCTCACCCTGCACCCCCGGGTCGGCGCCTGGGTGCAACTGGGCGGCCACCTGGAAGACAACGACCCGTCGCTGCTGGCCGCGGCAGCGCGCGAAGCGGCCGAGGAGAGCGGCATGGCAGGGATCGTGCTGGACCCGCTGCCGATCAACCTGGACGTGCACCCGATCACCTGCTCGCTGGGGCTGCCGACCCGGCACTTCGACGTCCAGTTCGTCGGGCGGGCCCCGGCCGGCGCGGAGCCCACGATCAGCTCCGAGTCCGATGACCTGCGCTGGTTCGAGATCGACGACCTGCCGCCCGGCACCTCGCCGGAGCTGCCGGCGTTCATCGACCGGGCGGTCCGGCGGGCAGCAGCCAGCCGATGAACCCGCTGGAGCAGGTGCTGGGCTGGCCGGTGCCGCACGCCGCGGCGGCGGTGCTCAGCCCGGCCGGCGTGCTGGCAGAAGCCGGCGACACCGCCAGGCGGTTCCCGCTGGCCTCGGTGACCAAGCCGCTGGCCGCGCTGGCTGCCCTGGTCGCCGTCGAGGAGGGCGCGCTCGAACTCGACCGGCCGGTGCCGCACTTCGCCCCGACCGCGCTGAGCGCGGAACTGGCCGCCGAGCTGGGCTCCATGACGCTGCGGCACCTGCTCTCACACGCCGCCGGCCTGGCGCCGGACCGTCGCCGCCGGGCGGCCGAGGTCGGCACCCGGCGGATCTACTCCAACGTCGGCTACGACCTGGTCGGCGAGCTGGTCACCGGCGCGACCGGCATCGCCTTCGCCGACTACCTCGCCGAGGCGGTCTTCGCGCCGCTGCGGATGGGCACCGCGCAGCTCTCCGGCTCGCCGGCCAGCGAGGGCATGGCCTCGGTGGCCGACCTGCAGGCGCTGCTCGCCGAGCTGCTGACCCCGAGCGGCCTGCTGCACCCGGACACCCTGCACGACGCCTGGACGGTGCAGTTCCCCGGCCTGCCCGGGGTCCTGCCCGGCTACGGCGGCCAGCGCCCGAACGACTGGGGGCTGGGCTTCGAGATCCGCGGCCAGAAAGACCCGCACTGGACCTCGCCGCGCAACTCGCCCGCCAGCTACGGCCATTTCGGCCGCAGCGGCACCATGTTCTGGATCGATCCGCAGGCCCAGCTCGGCCTGGTGGCCCTTGCCGACCGCGGCTTCGGCCCCTGGGCGACCAAGGCCTGGCCGCAGCTGTCCGACGCGGTGCTGGACAGCTTCGGCTGACCCCCTGCGCCCGACTCACATCCGCGACATGTCCTTCGGGCTGAACCGGGGGCCGTACTTCGGCGGGGTCAGGCCGCTGAGCTCGATCAGCCGGATCACCCGGGCCCGCTGGCCGGCCCACGGCTCCAGCAGCTCCAGCATCCTCGCGTCGTCGCTGCGGGCGGCGCCGGTCAGCGCGAAACCCACCACGTTGGACAGGTGGAAGTCCCCGACACTGACCGCGTCCGGGTCGCCGAAGGCGCGCACCGTCGTCTCGGCCACCGTCCAGGGCCCGACGCCGGGCACCAGCGCCAGCCGGTGCCGGGCGGCGGCCAGACCCTGGGCCAGCGCCAGGCCGGCGCACTCCTCGAGCCGGTCGGCCACCGTGGCGGCGGCCCGGACCGCCCGGTAGCGCTTGGCGTCCACCCCGAACCGGTGCCAGTCCCAGCTCGGCACCGCCAGCAGCCGGGCGGGCTCGGCCGGCAGCCACAGCCGCGGTTCACCCGGTCCCGGGGCCGGCTCGCCGTAGGCCCAGGTCAGCAGCCGCCAGGCCCGGAACGCCTCCTGGCCGGTGACCCGCTGTTCCAGGCAGGCCGGCACCAGCGCGTCCAGCACCCGGCCGGTCCGGGCCAGCCGCACCCCCGGCCGGTTGCGGCGGACCTGGTGCAGCACCGGGTGGCTGCTGACGTCCAGCTCGGACCAGTCGTCCCCGGCGCCGAGCAGGTCCGGAACGGCTGCCAGCAGCCAGTCCGCGCCGTCGCCCCAGGCCCGGGCCCGGACCTGATCGCCCGCGCTGCCGGCGGCACTGATCGCCAGCGTGCCGGGACCGGCCGGGGTGCGGCAGGCCCACCAGAACGTGCCGGCGACGAACCGGGCGACCGGGTCGCCGGCGCCGTGGCACAGCGGTCGCAGCGTCCGGACCAGGTCGATCCGCGCCGGCAGCTGCCAGCGCAACTCGGCCGCCGGTGTGCTGCTCACGCGGCAAGGCTAGCTGTCGGCCGAGAATCGCACGCTGCCGTCGGCCAGCCGGACGTCGGGCCAGACCCGGGCACCGAACAGCAGCTCGATACCGGAACCCAGCACCGCCCGGTCCCCGATCACCACCGAGTCCAGCACGGTACCGGCGCCGACCACCGCGTCCCGGCCGACGATGCTGGCCCGCACCGAGGCGCCGGCCGCCACCCGGACGCCGTCGAAGAGCACCGAGCCGTCGATCACCGCACCGGCCTCGATCTCGCAGTCCCGCCCGACCGTGCAGCCGCCGGTCAGGATCGCGGAGTCGGCGACCTTCGCGCCGGGCAGCACCAGCGCCTCGCCGGTCGGCCCGGGTAGTGCATCAGTGGGTGCGATTCCCCTTACCAGGTCGGCAGATCCTGCCACGAAGTCGGCCGGCTTGCCCAGGTCGCGCCAGTAGCTGGAATCCAGGTAGCCGATCACCAGCGCGCCGGCGGCGAGCAGGCCGGGAAAGGTCTCGTGCTCCACCGAGACCGGCCGTCCGGACGGGATCGCCTCAACGACCGCGCGCGAGAACACGTAGGTACCGGCGTTGATCTGGTCGGTGACCGGGTTCGGGTCCTTCTCCAGGAAGGCGGTCACCCGGCCCTCGGCATCGGTCGGCACGCAGCCGAAGGCGCGCGGGTCATCGACCGGGGTCAGATGAAGGGTGACGTCGGCACCCGAGCGGCGGTGCTGGCCGAGCAGGCCGGTCAGGTCGCAGCCGGTCAGGATGTCACCGTTGAAGATCATCGCGGTGTCGCCGCGCAGCAGGTGGCGGACGTTGCCGATCGCGCCGCCGGTGCCCAGCGGCTCGTCCTCCACCACGTAGTCCAGCTCCAGGCCGAGCGCCGCGCCGTCGCCGAAGTGCTCGGAGAACACCTCGGCCCGGTAACTGGTTCCCAGGATCACGTGGTCGATCCCGGCCGCCTTGATCCGCGACAGCAGGTGGGTCAGGAACGGCACGCCGGCGGTCGGCAGCATCGGCTTGGGCGCCGACAGGGTCAGTGGCCGCAACCGGGTGCCCTTGCCACCCACCAGCACGATCGCCTCTACCGATGCAGTCATTCGGCTTTCCCTCTGGACGTAGGAGTTTCCTGAGCTGATCGCCCGCGCTGCTTGCGGTGCGGCCGGGCGCCGGCGCTGACGCCACCGAACCGCTGCGACAGTTGTTCGCGCACCACCAGCCCGAGCCGGACCACCAGCCGCAACGGCAGCCAGCGCCAACCCGGATAGTGCCGGCTGAAGTACAGCCAGGCGCTGCGGTGGTGCGCCGAGGTCATCGCCGAGGCGTGCCGCGAGGTGGCATGCGAGCCGGTGTGGGTGACCGCCGCGGCCGGTACGTAGACGTTCAGCCAGCCGGTGTCAGCCAGCCGCTCGCCGAGGTCCACGTCCTCGAAGTACATGAAGTAGGCCGGGTCGAAGCCCCCGACGGACTCGAAGGCCTGCCTGCGCAGCAACAGGCACGAGCCCGACAGCCAGCCGGCGGTCCGCTCGACCGGCTGCTGGTTCTCCCGCCGGTAGCGCACGCTCCACGGGTTGCCCGGCCACCACCAGCCGAACACGGCATGCCCGATGCCGCGCCCGAGCGTCGGCAGCGCCCGGGCCGACGGGTAGACCTGGCCGTCCGGCTGGCGGATCAGCGGCCCGAGAGCGCCGGCCCGCGGCCAGCGCGCGGTGGCGGCCAGCAGCACGTCGAGCGAGCCCGGATCCCACACCACGTCCGGATTGGCCACCACCACCCAGTCGGCGCTGGTCGCCGCGACTCCGGCGTTGGCGGCCCGGCCGTAGCCGACGTTGCCGCCGGTGCTGATCAGCTTCACCCGGGGCCGCTGCGCGACGGCGGCCTCGGGCGTCCCGTCAGCGGAGCCGTTGTCGGCCAGCAGCACCTCGACGTCGCGGTGGGTGGCCCGTTCCAGGCTGTCCAGGAAGCCGGTCAGCGAGCTGCCGGGCGAGAAGGTGACCGCGACGACCGCGACGCTCTGGTCGGCGGTCGGATCCGGCCCCCCGACCACGGCGCCGGTCACCGCCGGCCTTCCTGCTCGGACCGCCCCGACCCGGACCGCCCCGGCCCGGACCGCCTCGGCCCGGACCGCCGCAGCTTGGACCGTTCCAGCGCCAGCTCGTAGGCCCGCAGGTGCGCCTCGGCGCAGGCGGCCCAGCTGAACCTGGCCGCGCGGGCGAGGCCGGCCTGGCCCAGCTGCTCGCGCAGTTCCGGGTCGGCCAACAGCCAGCTCAGCGCGTCGGCGATCGAGGCGTCGTCGGGTTCGGTGTAGGCCACCGCGTCGCCGCCGACCTCGGGCAGCGCCAGCCGCCGGGTGGTCAGCACCGCTGCCCCGCAGGCCATCCCCTCCAGCACCGGCAGCCCGAAGCCTTCGCCGAGGGACGGGTAGGCCACCACGGTGGCAGCACCCAGCAGGCCCGGCAGGTCGGCCAGCGGCAGGTAGCCCGGGCGCAGCAGGGTCAGCCCGGCGGGCACGGCGGCCACCGCCTCGTCGATCGCGTCGTCCCAGCCGCGGCCGCCGGCGAGCACCAGCG
>DASZEI010000122.1:0-5024 GCA_035940975.1 Jatrophihabitans sp.
CGACGGCAACCGGGGGGCGCTGAACTTCTACGCCCTGAAGCCGGACGCGTTCGAGATGTCCGCGGTCGCCACCGGCTCGATCTTCGCCGCCTACGCCTCGATGGCCCAACTCGCCGCGCTGCACCAGGATCAGGCCATCCACCTCGGCCGCGCCCTGGAGTCCAACCGAGAGATCGGCGTCGCGCTGGGCATCCTGATGGCCAACAAGCGACAGACCCAGGAACAGGCATTCACCGACTTGCGGGTCGCCAGCCAGCACCTGCACCGCAAGCTGCGCGACATCGCCGCCGAGGTCATCTACACCGGAACGCTGCCGCAGCAGCCGGCGCCGCGCAGCCGGATGTCCGTCCCGCCGGAATAAGGTCAGTCACCGTGAAGCTCAGCACCGTGAAGCTCACCACCGGCCTGCTGGCAGGCGCCGCCGCCGGCGCCGCGGGAACCACCGCACTCAACGCCGTGACCTACCTCGACATGGCGGTGCGCGGGCGTCCCAGCAGCAGCACGCCGGAACAGACGGTCGACAAGCTCGCGGCCCGCAGCCATCTGAGGATTCCTGGCGACGAGGAGACCCGCGGCAACCGGCTCGGTGGGCTGGGGGCGCTGGCCGGCATCCTGGCCGGCGTCGGGCTCGGTGCCGCGCTCGGAGCTGCCCGGGCAGCCGGCTGGCGGCCGGGGTTGCTGGGCGGCAGCGCGGTGGCCTGCACCGGCGCGCTACTCGTCGGCAACGGCCCCATGACAGTGCTCGGGGTGACCGATCCGCGCTCGTGGTCGGCCACCGACTGGGTCAGCGACCTGGTTCCGCACCTGGCCTACGGTGCGGTCACCGCCGGGGTGCTGCACCGGCTGACGAGCGGTAACGCCGCGTCCTCGAAAACGTTACTGTTCCCGGTCAGCGCAAGCTCCCGGTGAACGTCTCATCGACGTAGTGCAGCAGCAGCGAGGTCGAGGTACGGCCGTCCGGTAGCCGGTGGAGCCTTGCGTCGAGGCGCTCACCCCTGGATCCACGCCCCGCATCCTAACCGGGCGTTATTCGGTTGCCCGGACTGCGCTGCGGTGCTGCACTGGGCGGATAGTGCTGCGCCGCCGTCCGATGCAGCCGTCCGAATGCGGTCGTCCGATCCGAAGGAGCTTCGCCATGCGCCGAGCGTCTCTGTCCATTTCTCTTGTCGACCGACGTGAGGACAGAACGCTTCGTGAAGAAGTTGAACCTCGGGGTGGTGGCGCATGTTGACGCCGGAAAGACCAGCCTGACCGAACGCCTGCTGTACAGCACCGGCGCGCTGGCCGAGATCGGCAGCGTGGACGCCGGCAGCACCCGGACCGACTCGCTGGAGCTGGAGCGGGAGCGCGGCATCACCATCCGGTCCGCCGTCGCGTCCTTCGCGATCGGCGACGTGAGCGTGAACCTGCTGGACACGCCGGGGCATCCGGACTTCATCGCCGAGGTCGAGCGGGTGCTCGGCGTGCTGGACGGGGCGGTGCTGGTGATCTCGGCCGTCGAGGGCGTGCAGCCGCAGACCGTGGTGCTGATGCGGGCGTTGCAGCGGCTGCGGGTGCCGACGCTGATGTTCGTCAACAAGATCGATCGCGGCGGGGCGGACGCTGACCGGGTGCTGGCCGGCATCGCCGACCGGTTGACGTCGGCGGTCGTGGCGATGGGTTCGGTGACCGGGCTCGGCAGCCGCGATGCGCTGTTTCAGCCGTACCGATCCGAGGATGCCGGTTTTGCCGCACGGCTGCTCGACCTGCTCAGCTCGGACGACGACGCGCTGCTGGCCGCCTACGTCGAGGACGAGGCGGCGGTCTCCTACGGCCGGTTGCGCTCCGCGCTGGCGCAGCGGGTGGGCCGCGGCCGGGTGCACCCGGTGTTCTTCGGCTCGGCGATCACCGGCGCGGGGGTGGCCGAGCTGCTGGCCGGGATCGCCGAACTGCTGCCGGCCGGCGACGGGGACGTCGACGGGCCGCTGTCGGGCACGGTGTTCAAGATCGAGCGTGGCCGGGCCGGTGAGAAGGTTGCCTACGTCCGGCTGTTCTCGGGTTCGCTGCGGGTGCGGGATCGGTTGCAGCTGCGTGGCCGTCGCGAGAAGGTCACCGGCATCGGGGTATTCACCCCCGGCGGCGTGCTGCCTCGTAGTTCGGTGGGCGCCGGCGAGATCGCGCAGCTGCTCGGGTTGGTGGGGGTCCGGATCGGTGACCCGGTCGGCGTGCCGCCGGCCTCGGTCGGCTCCCGGCAGTTCGCACCGCCGACGCTGGAAACCGTGGTGGTGCCGGTCGATCCGGCCGCCAAGGGTGCGCTGCACGCCGCGCTTGCCCAGCTCGCCGAGCAGGACCCCTTGATCGGGCTGCGGCAGGACGACCTGCGGGGCGAGCTGTCGGTCTCGCTCTACGGCGAGGTGCAGAAGGAGGTCGTCCAGGCAACGCTGGCAAGGGAATTCGGCGTCGAGGTGAGCTTCCGCGAGACGACGGTGATCTGCATCGAGCGGCTGGTCGGGTGCGGTTCGGCGTTCGAGATCATCGACGTGGCACCGAACCCGTTCCTGGCAACGGTGGGGTTGCGGGTGGAGCCGGCGCCGGTCGGTTCCGGCGTGCTCTTCCGGCTGGAGGTGGAACTCGGGTCGATGCCGTACGCGTTCATGCGGGCGGTCGAGGAGACGGTGCACCTCACGCTGCGGCAGGGCTTGTACGGCTGGCAGGTGCCGGACTGCCTTGTGGTGTTGACCCATTCCGGTTACTGGCCGCGGCAGAGCCATGCGCACGCCATCTTCGACAAGAGCATGTCGAGCACCGCGGGGGACTTCCGGAACCTGACCCCGTTAGTGCTGATGGAGGCACTGCGCCGGGCCGGGACCAGGGTGTACGAGCCGGTGCACACGTTTTCGCTGGAGCTGCCCGCGGACAGCTACGGGACGGTGTCGCCGGTGCTTGCCCAGCTGCGCGCGGTCCCGCTGGCGCCTCGCCCGCAGGGCCGGGTGTACCTGTTGGACGGCACGATTCCAGCTGCCCGGGTGCACGAGTTGCAGCAGCGGCTGCCGGGCCTGACCGGTGGCGAGGGCGTGCTGGAATCGGCTTTCTCCCATTACGCATTGGCGGACGGCTGTCCGAGCCGGCCGCGGACGGACGCCGATCGGCTGGACCGGGTTGGCTACCTGCTGCGCGTCCAGCGCCGGGTCTGAGTTCGGATGCTGACCATAGGCGATCAGCGGATCCGGTCGAGCCACTCTTCTCGGGTGATCGCGTACTCGACCTCGCCGTGCTCGGCGCCGGGGATCGGCTCGTCCCAGTCGGCGCGGAAGGTGCGCACGTACCGCAGCCCGATCGAGGCCATGGTCGCCCGGGAGGCTTCGTTGACCGCCATGGTCTCGGCGAAGATCCGCCGCAGCCCCAGGTCGGTGAAGCCGTGCCGCAATAGCTCGCGGGCGCCCTCGCTGGCCAGGCCCTGCCGCCAGTACCGCCGCAGCAGCCGGTAGCCGAGTTCGGCCTGGCCCTCGACCGGCCCCTGGTCGGCGCGCTGCGGTGGTTCGAGGATCCACCAGCCGACGAACTGCCCGTCGTGGAAGCCGGCCCAGAAGCCGAGCCCCGGAACCTGTTCGGCTGCGGCAAGTCGGTAGCGGTGGTAGCGCTCCACCTCGGCGCGGGTGCGCGCGGTGCCGTTGCCGAGGTAGCGCATCACCTCAGGATCGGAGTCGAGCTCGACCTCGTGCTCCAGGTGCTCCTCGGCCAGCGGGACCAGGCTGAGCCGGGCGGTGCGCAGCGTTGCCTGGCCGGTCATCGGCGAGCTAAGCCGGTCATCGGCGAGCCGTCACCAGCGGTCCCGGTGCAGGACCTCGTCCAGCGGCTGCCGGGCGGCCGGCTGGAAGTCGGTGCCGGTGTAGTACGCGGTCGGGATCAGCGCGGCCTGGCGGATGCCGTCCGGCAGGCCGAGGATCGCCGCGACCTCGTCCTCGTAGACCAGGTGCAGGGTGGTCCAGGCGGTGCCGAGCCCGCGGGCCCGGGCGGCGAGCATGAAGCTCCAGACGGCGGGCAGCAGCGATCCCCAGAGCCCGGCCTGGTTCCCGGTGGGCAGCTTCTCCACCTGCAGGCAGGGCAGCACCAGCACCGGCACCTCGGCCATGTGCTCGGCCAAGTAGGCGACGCTGCTGCCCACCCGCTGCTGCACCGGCGACCGCGTCGGATCGTCGGCGAACAGCTTGCCGGCCGCGCCCTCCGACGCCAGGTACTGCTCGGTGGACCGGCGATAGACCTCGCCGATGGCGCGCCGCTGGTCGGCGTCGGTCACCACGATCCAGTGCCAGTGCTGCTGGTTGGAGCCGGACGGTGCCTGCAGCGCTACCTCAAGGCAGTCCCGGATGAGTTCGTCGGGGACCGGGCGGGTCAGGTCCAGCCGCTTGCGCACCGTCCGGGTGGTGGTGAGCAGCTCGTCCGGGTCCAGCGGGATGGTGAAGGCCATTGCTGCATTCTGGCAAACCCGGCTGACTGCGCGCCTTCGCAATCCTGGTGCTAGGCGTCGCACTTGCGGAACGCGACGCGTCATCGTAATGTGTTGTGTACATACAGAGTACATACGAGGGGATTCTCATGACGACTGCGACTCGGCTCAACTTCCGAGTGCGGCCTGATACCGAGCATCGGCTTCGGGCGGCGGCGGCGGCAACCGACCAGTCCTTGACCGACTTTGTCATCTCTGCAGCCGAGGCTCGGGCGAATGAGGTGCTCGCCTCGCACACTCTGGTTCCAGCGGATTACTTCGACCAACTCATCGCGGCACTCGATGCTCCTGTCATTCCCAACGAGGCGCTGCGCACGCTTGCCCGGCGCCCGCGCCGCGTGAAGCAGGCCTAGCCATAGCGCTGTGAATTTCACTTCGGAGCCACTCAACGATTCGCACGTTCTGAGCTCCTTCGACAGCGGCAAGGAGCCGCTGGACCGCTGGCTGCGCGTGTCCGCCGGGCGGGGGCAGCTTCAAGACACCGGACGTACGTTCGTGTGGCACACCGGTGATGGCGAGGTGGTCGCCTACTACACGC
>DASZEI010000123.1:0-8977 GCA_035940975.1 Jatrophihabitans sp.
CCGGATCGCCCCGGGCCGGTATCGTCGCGGCCCAGGAGGACGGCCTTTACGCCGTGGCGCTGAGCGGCATGCTCGGCGAGGAACCGCCCACCGACGACGAGGGCATGGCCGCGTTCGCCGACTCGCTGGCCGCCCCGCAGATCGGCGAGCTGGTGCGGACCGCCGTGCCGCACGGGCCGCCGGCCATGATGCGCTTTCCGGTGAGCACCCGGCGCCGCTACGAGCGGCTGCGCCGGTTTCCCGCCGGCTACCTCGTGATGGCGGACGCCCTGTGCAGCTTCAATCCGATCTACGGCCAGGGCATGACCGTCGCGGCGCTGCAGGCACTGCTGCTGCGCCGGTTGCTCGCGGAAGGCACCGACCACCTGGCTAGGCGCTTCTTCCGCGGTGCCGCCCGGGTGATCGACGGGCCGTGGTCGATCGCGGTCGGCACCGACCTGCGCTTTCCCGAGGTGATCGGGCGGCGTTCGCCGAAGGTGCGGTTCGTCAACGCCTACGTGCACCGGCTGCACGTGGCGGCGGTGGCCGATCCGGTGCTGGGGGCGGCGTTCCTGCGGGTGCTCAACCTGGTGGACCCGCCGACCCGGCTGCTCACGCCGGGGATCGTGCTGCGGGTGCTGCGGGGCTCGACCGGCCGGACCGTCCTCACCCCCGACGGCACGATCGCGGTTCGGCCCGGCTAGCGGCACCCCTGGTCGCTCAGCCGCCGGCCTGCAGGTACTTGCCGAGCACCGTGACGGCCTGCTCGATCTCGACGGTCTCGCCGGCGAAGGACAGCCTCGCGAACCGGTGGCCGTCCACGGCGTCGAAGTCCAGTCCCGGCGCCAGCGCCACCCCGGTGTCGGCCAGCACCTGGCGCACCCAGGCCAGCGAGTCGTCGGTGTGGTCGGAGACGTCGGCATAGATGTAGAACGCCCCGTCGGCCGGCGCCAGCCGGTCCAGGCCGATCGCCGGCAACGCCTGCAGCAGCAGCGCCCGGTTCTCGGCATAGCGGGCCACGTTGGCCGCCAGCTCGGGATGCGCGTCGAAGGCCGCCAGCGCCGCCAGCTGCGACAGCGTCGGCGGGCAGATCGTGAAGTTGGCGATCAGCCGTTCCACCGCGTCCAGCAGCTCGTCCGGCACCAGCAGCCAGCCCACCCGCCAGCCGGTCATGGAAAAGTATTTCGAGAATGATTCAACGACGATCGCCGACCGGTCGAACTGCCAGGCGCAGGCAGCCGGACCGGCGTAGCTGATCCCGTGATAGATCTCGTCCGAGATCAGCCGGACGCCCTGGACCCGGCACCAGGCCGCGATCTCGGCGAGCTGGCCCGGCGGCACCATCGCGCCGGTCGGATTGGCCGGCGAGCCGAGGACCACACCGGCCGGTAGCGGGTCCAGCGCCTGCAGCATCGCCAGCGTCGGCACGAACCCGTGCTCGGGGCCGCAGTCGAACTCGCGCACCGAACACCCCAGGCTGGTCAGGATGTTGCGGTAGGCCGGGTAGCCGGGCCGGGGCATCGCTACCACGTCGCCGGCGCCGAACGCGGCCAGGAAGGCCGCCAGGAAGCCGCCGGACGAGCCGGTGGTGACCACCACGTTGGCCGCCGGAACCTCGATGCCGTACCAGGCCCGGGTGTGCTGGGCGATCGCCTCCCGCAGCACCGGCAGCCCGAGCGCGTCGGTGTAGCCGAGCCGGTGTCCGGCCAGCGCCTGCCCGGCCGCCTCCCGGACCACCGCCGGGGCCGGCGTGCCCGGCTGACCGATCGCCAGGTTGTACACCGGCAATCCCAGCGCGCGGCGGGATTCCGCTGCCTGGAACACCTGCATCACGTAGAACGGCGCCACCGCCGAGCGTGCGGACGGACCGGTCACACCCATCCCCCGCAGCGCCAGTACACGCTGTCCTGCCGGGCCAGCAGCCCCTCGTCGACCAGGTACCGGCGCAGCGCCGCCACGTCCGGGTTCCACACCCCCACGATCGAGTTGACCTCGGCCTCGGGGTAGCGGACGCCGGGCTCGAAGGCGGTCGCCAGGTAGCCCAGCAGCAGGCTGCGCTTGGCGCCACCGCGCGGGATCACCGGCAACCGGCCGCGCACCAGGTAGACCCGCAGCACCCGGCGCAGGTCGGGATCGGCGATCTCGTCGAAGGACGCCGGATCGGCCAGCGCCCGTGCCCGGTCGGTTCCGGCTTGGCCCTGTGTCACCCGGCGACGATAGCCTGCTGGCCGTGACGAGTACGCCGCAATACCCGCCGACCGAACCGGAAACCGGGCCGGCGGAACCGGGTAACGAGCCGACCGAACCGCAAACCGGGCCGGGTGAACCGGATACCGGGTTGGCGGCCGATCTGGACCTGGCGCTGCGGCTGGCCGAGTTGGCCGACGGCGTCACCACCGGGCGGTTCCGCAGCGCGGACCTGGTGGTGCGCAGCAAGCCCGACCTGACGCCGGTGAGCGACGCCGACCAGGCCGTCGAGCAGCTGATCCGGCAGCGGCTGGCGACCGCCCGGCCGGCCGACGCCTTCTGCGGCGAGGAATCCGGAACGGCCGGCAGCGGGCCGCGCCGCTGGGTGCTCGACCCCATCGACGGCACCAAGAACTTCGTCCGCGGGGTGCCGGTCTGGGCGAGCTTGCTGGCCCTGATGGTCGACGACGACCCGGTGCTCGGGGTGGTCAGCGCCCCGGCGCTCGGCCAGCGTTGGTGGGCCGCCCGCGGCCGGGGCGCGTTCTGCAGCTCCTTCGGCGAACCGCCCCGGCGGCTGCAGGTCTCCCGGGTCGGACGGCTCGCCGACGCCAGCCTGTCCTACGCCTCGCTGTCCGGATGGGCCGAACAGGGCCGCCAGGACGCCCTGCTGGAGCTGATCGGCCAGGTCTGGCGCTCGCGGGCCTACGGTGACTTCTGGTCCTATATGCTGCTCGCCGAGGGCGCGGTGGACCTGGCCGCCGAACCGGAGCTGTCCCTGTGGGACATGGCCGCTCTCGCGCCCATCGTCACCGAGGCCGGCGGCCGGTTCACCGGCCTGAACGGGGTGGACGGCGTGCAGCAGGGCAACGCCGCAGCGTCCAACGGGCTGCTGCACGAGGCGCTGCTGGCCGCGCTGGCCCAGCACTGAAAGGGTCTTTCGGCAGATGACTGTCCAGGACTGGCTGCTCGACTCCGACCCGGCGCTGCGCTGGCAGGTGCTGCGCGATCTCAGCGACGCGCCGCCCGAAGCGGTGGCCGTCGAACGCGCGCGGGTCGCGACCAAGGGCTGGGGCGCCCGGTTGCTGGCACTGCGCGGCGAGGACGGCCAGTGGGCGGGCGGCGCGTGTTTTCCGGGGGACTTCCGCGGCGACCCGTCGCGGGGGCAGCCCTGGACCGCCACCTTTCCCACCTTGACGCTGCTGCGCGATCTCGGCGTCGAGCCGACCGCCCCGAGGGTCCGCGAGACCATCGCCCTAGTGGCTGAGAACTGCCGATGGGAGCACGCCGGGCAGCCGTTCTTCGCCGGGGAGGTCGAGCCGTGCATCAACGGCCGGACCGTCCTGATCGGCGCCTACTTCGGAGTGGAGGTCGAGCCCATCGTGGCCCGGCTGCTCACGGAGCAACTTTCCGATGGCGGCTGGAACTGCGAGGCCGAGTACGGGTCGGTGCGCTCGTCCTTCGCGACGACGATGTGCGTCCTCGAAGGGTTGCTCGAGCACGAGCGCGCCACCGGTGGTTCGGCGGCGGCCGTCGCGGCGCGTCGCCGAGGGCAGGAGTACCTGCTCGATCGCCGGCTGTTCCGGCGGCTGAGTACCGGCGAGGTGGTCGAGGAGGACTGGCTGCGATTCTCGTTCCCCACCTGGTGGCACTACGACGTGCTGCGTGCCCTGGAGTACTTCCGCGCCGTCGGGGACGCGCCGGATCCGCGACTGGCCGAGGCTGTCGCGGTGCTGCGGTCCAAGCGGCAGCCCGATGGCACCTGGCTGCTGGAGAACACCCATCCCGGCGCGGTGCACTTCTCGATGGAGGACGGCGATGGGCGGCCGAGTCGCTGGAACACCCTTCGCGCGCTTCGGGTTCTGAACTGGTACGACCGCAACGCCGGCTGACCACTGCGTTCGCTGGCCACCGCGAAGCGCGCCGCACA
Organism: Jatrophihabitans sp.; assembly: GCA_035940975.1. Classification (GTDB taxonomy): domain Bacteria; phylum Actinomycetota; class Actinomycetes; order Mycobacteriales; family Jatrophihabitantaceae; genus Jatrophihabitans_A. Next base: position 4,094 of record DASZEI010000123.1, read on the forward strand.
GTGACACCGCTCCGCGCAGTGACCCCCACCGGGCATCACCGTTGCGACAGCTCGGCCACCACCTCAGCGCCGGGCAGGGTGCCCAGCAGCGCCCCGTCCAGCAGTAGCTTGGAACGCCGCAGCCCGCTGCCGATCACCACCGGCCCCGCCGCGGCCACCTCCGCCGACACCAGCACCGGCCAGCCGGCGGGCAGCCCGATCGGCGTGATGCCGCCGTACTCCATGCCGGTCAGCTCGACCGCCTCCGACATCGGGGCGAAGGACGCCTTGCGCACGTCCAGCAGCCGGCGCACCGCGCCGTTGACGTCGGCCCGGTCGGTTGCCAGCACCATGCAGGCCGCGTACTTGACCTCACCGCCCCGCTTGCCGGTCACCACCACGCAGTTCGCCGACGCGTCCGGAGGCACCCCGTAGCTCTGGCAGAACGCCGCCGTGTCGGCCAGTTCCGGGTCGATCTCGGCTACCGACACCAGCTCGGAACTCGGCCAGCCGGCCAGGAACGCGCTGACCGGCGGCGCGAGCAGATGCCCACCCTCAGCGGTGTTCTGCCACTTCAACTCAGACGGTGGCGCGTCCGGCTCGGTATCAGTCGCCATAGCCCTCAGTCGCCATAGCCCTCGGGCGGCGCGGCCATCACCGAGAAGCTGGCGCCCTGGTTGTCGGCCACCGTGGCAAGCCGGCCGTACGGGGAGTCAGCCGGTGGGCGGATCACGCTGCCGCCGAGCTTGACGACCTGGTCGACCGCCTCGTCGGTGTCATCGACGGCGAGGTAGATCCACCACTGGGCGGGCAGTTCCAGGTCGCTGGCGCCGTACTCGCCGATCCCGCCGATGTCGCGACCGTCGCTGACGAAGGTGGAGTAGCGGAAGCCCTCGGCCGACATGTCGTGGAACTCCCAGCCGAACACCGCGCCGTAGAAGGCCAGGTTGGGCTCGGAGGACCGGCTCATCTGCTCGGTCCAGATCAGCGAGGACGGCTCGTTGAAGACACCGACACCGGTGTGGTTGCCGGGCTGCCAGAGGCCGAAACTGGCACCGCTGGGGTCGGTGCACATCGCGAGCTTGCCCAGGTCCATCACGTCCATCGGCCCCATCAGCACCTGGCCGCCATGGGCGCCGACCCGCTCGGCGGAGGCCTCGACATCGGACGTGGCGAAGTGCGTCGTCCACGCGGTCGGCGCCTCGGGCATCATCTTCGGGCTGATACCCGCTGCCAGCCGGTCGTTCTTGGCGGCGTTGAGGTAGCCGCCGTACTCCGGCGAGCCCCCTCGCATCTCCCAGCCGAACAGGCCTTCGTAGAACAACCGGGCGGCGTCGAGGTCCGGAACGGACACGTCGATCCAGCACGGGGTGCCATCGGGCCACGGACCATCATGGATAGGCATGGCGAGCCTTTCGTACGCAGTGGCGAGTCGGACCCCTCACCCTGCCACTGATGCCGTGCCGGGCACCAGCGACCCGCGCAAATCCGCACCGCCCACGTTCGCGGCGCCGGCGAGCTAGCTGGCGCGCACCTCGACGCCCCGCCAGAAGGCCACTCGGTCACGAATCTCGGACGCGGCCTCCTTGGGTTTGGGGTAGTACCAGGCGGCGTCCTGGTTCAGCTTCCCGTCCACCTCGAGGGAGTAATAGGACGCGGTGCCCTTCCACGGGCATACCGTCTCGTACTGCGACGGTCGCAGCACGTCCTGCCGGACCGAGTCGAGCGGAAAGTAGTGATTGTTCTCTATGACTACGGTGTCATCGCTCTCGGCGATGACCTCCCCGTTCCAGATTGCCTGCATCTTCATGGCTACACGATGCCACGACATCGCCACCGTCGGCACCCGGCAGTTGCGCGACGACGGCACCGGAATCCGCACCGGGACTTCATCCAGTGCGAACCAGGCACTGAGTAACGTCGCCGCGCATGAACCTGTCGCTGACGACTTTCCGGACCCGCGCCGCGGCCGCCACCGCACTGACCGCTGCCTTGGCACTGCCCGCAGCACTGGCAACACCCGCCGCAGCCGCACCCGCTGCTCATCCGGTGACCGCCGGACATTCCCAAGCCGGCGCAAGCCCGGCCTGGCGACTGGTCGACACCGGCAGCACCTCGCACTTTCGCGGCCTGTCCGCGGTGAGCGCCAGGGTGGCCTGGGTCGGCGGCTACGACGGCACGATCCTCACCACGGCCGACGGCGGCCGGCACTGGCGCGACGTCTCGCCGGCCGGGGCCGAAAACCTCCAGTTCCGCGACATCCAGGGTTTCGACACCAGGCATGCGGTCGCGATGGCGGCCGGTAGCGGAACCGACTCGGCGCTGTATGCCACCCGCGACGGCGGCCGGCACTGGCAGGTCGCCTATCAGAACACCAATCCGCAGGCCTTCTTCGACTGCATGTCATTCTCCGACCGGAAACACGGCCTGGTGCTGAGCGACCCGGTCGACGGCAAGTTCCGGATCCTGGCGACCAGCGACGGCGGCCGCAGCTGGCAGGTGCTCTCGAATGCCGCGATGCCGCCCGCGCTGGCCGGGGAGGCAGCCTTCGCCGCCGGCGGCGAGTGCATCACCACGCTGGGCCGCGATGCCTGGTTCGGCACCGGCGGCCAGAGCCAGGCCCGGGTGTTCCACTCCCGCGACGGTGGGCGCAGCTGGACGGTGACGAACACCGGCATGGGCAGCGGCCCGACCGCCGGCGTCTTCGCGCTGGCGTTCCGCGACCGGTGGCACGGCCTGGCCACCGGCGGTGACTTCGCCACCCCGACCAGCGCGACCAAGGCGCTGGCCCGTACCCACACCGGTGGGGACAGCTGGCAGCTGGTATCCGACGCGCCGAGCGGCTACCGCTCCGGAGTCGCCTGGCTGCCGCACCGCCACCGCCCGACCGCGGTGACCGTGGGCATTTCCGGCAGTGACATCAGCTACGACGGCGGCCGCAGCTGGCACCAGTTCGACACCGGCAGCTTCGACACCGTCAGCTGTGCGCGCGACGGTGCGTGCTGGGCTTCCGGCGAGGCCGGCCGGGTCGCGGTGCTGTCCTACCGGCGAGGGTGACGCAGTTCGGGCCGCTGGACGGGCTGGAATCCCGCGGGATCGGCAGCGGCGGCTGAGTTGCCGGAGTCGGGGTTGCCGGAGATCCGGAGCAGCACTTAGGTTCGAAGCAGGCTTTCCAGGCCGTTTCCATCGACCGCCGATCCGAGAGCGAGGCCCCACGTGAGCGAGGACAGCCCTGTCCAGAACACCACCTTCGCCAGCAACGGCGGCCAGGCGCACGGCTATCTGGCGCTGCCGCCCAGCGGCAGCGGGCCCGGGGTCATCGTGATCCAGGAATGGTGGGGCCTGACCGACTACATCGTCGGCGTGGCCGACCAGCTGGCGGCCGAGGGCTTCGTCGCGCTGGCTCCGGACCTGTTCGGGGGCCGGACCACCCACGACTCGGACGAGGCCGGTGAGCTGATGTCCCAGCTGCCGGTGGCCCAGGCCGCCCAAGACCTGTCCGGCGCGGTCGATTTCCTGCTCGACCACGAGGCCGTCACCTCCAGCAAGGTCGGCGCCGTCGGGTTCTGCATGGGCGGTGGCTTCGTGTTGATGCTGGCCGCCCAGCAAGGCGACAAGGTCGGCGCGGCGGTGCCGTTCTACGGGGTCGGCTCCGGGGTGCCCACCGATTATTCGGGCCTTCGCGCGGCGGTGCAGGGCCACTACGGCGAGGACGACGCGATGTACTCGGCCTCGACCGCGCGCGAGCTGGAGCAGCAGATCCGCGAGGAGTCCGGCGCCGACGTCGAGTTCTTCTTCTACCCGGCCGGGCATGCCTTCCACGCCGAGCACGACCTGCTGGGCACCTACGACCCGGACAGCGCCAAGCTGGCCTGGGAGCGCACCGTGCGGTTCCTCAAGGAGCGGTTGGGCTGATGGCTGTCCAGCCCGACGAGTCCGAGCGGATTCGGCTGGCCGAGCGCCGGGCCGAGCTGCGCCAGCGGTACCTGGCCCCGCCCGATCACCGGCCTGCCAGCAACGGCCGCGGAATCCACCATGCGGCGCTGATCTGCAGCGATCCCGAGGCGACCATCCGGTTCTACCAGGATCTGCTGGGCTTTCCGCTGATCGAGCTGGTGGAGAACCGCGACTATCCGGGCTCGTCACACTTCTTCTTCGACCTCGGCAACTCGACGCTGCTGGGCTTCTTCGACTTTCCCGGTCTCGGGCTGGAACCGGGCAAGGAAGCCATCGGCACCGTGCAGCACATCGCGATCTCGGTGGAGCCCGGCCGCCATGCCGAGCTGCGAGCCCGGCTGGACGCGGAGGGGATCGCCTACGGCGGGCCTGCCCAGGGCATCGAGGAGTCGCTGTACTTCCGAGATCCGGACGGCATCCAGATCGAGCTGCTCAGCGACGAGCTGATGTATTTCGGCGGCCAGTGGCTGGACGGCAGGTGAGCCGGTTGCGGCTGGGGTTCGGCCTGCCGGTGTCGGGCAGTTGGGCGCGCGCGGCGAACCTGGTGCGAATCGCCTGCCGTGCCGAGGAACTGGGCTATGAGTCGCTGTGGACGTTCCAGCGGCTGCTACACCCGGCCGAGGGCGACTGGGGTCCGATGTATCGCGCCGTGCAGGACCCGATCGTGACGCTGGCGCACGTGGCCGCCCTCACCGAGCGGCCGCGGCTCGGGATCGCCGTTGTCAACGCGCCGTTCTACTCCCCGATCCTGCTGGCCAAGCAGCTTTCCACCCTGGACGAGCTGAGCGGTGGCCGGCTGGACGTAGGGCTCGGACTGGGCTGGGCCGAGGAGGAATTCAGCGCGGTCGGCGTCGACCCGGCCCGCCGGGGAGCCCGGACCGAGGAGTTCATCAGCTGCCTCAAGGCGATCTGGACCGATGAGGTGGTCAGTTTCGACGGCGAGTTCTA
>DASZEI010000124.1:0-4805 GCA_035940975.1 Jatrophihabitans sp.
CGCTGCCGGACCGCGAGCCGGTTGCGTTGGACCGCGCCGCACTGGCGGCCGGGGTGCGCGGCCTGGCCGGCATGCTGGCGGCGAAGTATCCCGGCCGGTCGGTGGAGGTGCGGGTGCCGCCGGTTATCGCGGTGCAGTGCATTTCAGGGCCCCGGCACACCCGGGGCACGCCGCCGAACGTCGTCGAGACCGACCCGGTCACGTTCCTCTTGTTGGCGACCGGCCGCGCGGACTGGAGCCAGGTGCTGGCCGCCGGTCTGGTCCGGGCCAGCGGCAACCGAGCCGACCTGAGCGAGCAACTGCCGCTGCTGTAGAGGGAGCGGATAGCGCATCCGACGTCTCGGACCAAGCGCTCGGCGTTGTAACAATCGGGCAAACACTCAAGGGTGCACTGAGCCTAGATGCTGCCGGTTTTAGATAGGTATCTGCCAGGCGTGAGCTCTTTCGCTACCGCTCGATTACGGTTGCCCACACAGTGCGGTTGAACCCGGACAGCGCCTTTCTCGGCACAGATTTACCTGCTTGGGACTGTCAGTGACCTATGTAATGCTTCAGCCCGCTTCGGACGGCGGCTCTCGCAGTCCGGCCTCCCAACCACGTGAGGACCGCTCTTGTCTGCACTTCGACGGCGCCCGGGTAACCGCGCCCGCACGGTCCTTGCCGTACTCCTGACGCTGACGGTTCCGCTGAGTTCGGTAGAACCGGCTACTGCCGCCCGGATCTCCCGGGCCGAACAGGCAGGCCACCGCACGACGCCGCTGCCGGTCCAGCAGTCCGGCTCAGCCACCGGCCTGTCCCACGAGGCAGGCGGCAACCGCAACTCGGTGATCCCCGCCTCGAGCCGGTCCCGGCACCCGCTGACGGAGTTCGAGGACGGCCCGCAGGTCGACAACCGCGCGAAGGTGGTAACGGTCAAGCCGGCCACCGTGCACGGATTCGACGTCGCGACCAGCCGGGAACTCATCGACCGGCGCACCGCGACCCAGCAGAGCTTTGCCAACGCCGACGGGACCGAGACCACTGTCCTCGCCCAGAATCCCGTCCACTACCTGGACGGCAGCGGCCACTGGCAGCCGATCAGGCCCGCGCTGGTCAGCGGGCCCGGCACCGGCGGCATGCTGACCGCGACCGGCGCCGCCGCCGACATCCAGCTGTCCCCGCAACTCGGCAGCGGCACGCCGCTGGCGACGGTGAACTTCGATGCCGACCACGCGATCGGTTGGGGCGTCTCGGCCACCGGGCATCCGGTCGCCCGGGTCGAGCGCGGCACCGCCAGGTACGCCGGCTTCACCCGGGACGCCGACCTGGAGCTTGCCGTGAGCGCCGCCGGCGTGAAAGAAACCATCGTCCTGCACTCGGCCACGGCGCCGGCCAGCTTCAGCTTTCCCTTCAACCTGAAGGGAATCACCGCAACACTCGACCACGATCAGATCAGCCTGACCGATGCTCAGGGCACGGTCCGGGGCGTCATCCCGGCCGGTTTCATGACCGACGCCGCCGGCGTCAGCTCCACCGCCGTCCGGTACGGACTCAGCTCGAACGTGCTGACGGTCAGCATCGACCGGGCGTGGCTGGCCGACCCGGCGCGCAGGTTCCCGGTCAGCGTCGACCCGAGCGTGCTGACCACCGCTGCCGGCAGCGCGCTGACGGTCGGGCCGAACGGCTCCAGCAACGGTGCCAGCACCTTCGGCGTCGGTCCGAAGACCGCCGGGTACCTCAAGTTCGATCTGAGCTCGCTGGCCTACGAGACGATCTACGGCGCTCAGCTGTCGGTGGTCGACCAGGACGCCGCCTCCTGCAAGGCCCGGCCGGTCACCGTCTACGGCGTCACCGGTGCCTGGAGCGCGAGCACTGTCACCAGCTGGCCCGGCCCGTCGTACGCCACGAACGCGCTGGCCTCGCAGTCCTTCGCCTACGGCTACGTGCCGCCGGTGGGGGCCCACTCCACCGCCTGCCCGGTCAAGGCGACCCTGTTCAACCTGGGTGCCGACGGCGCCCATCTGGTGCAGCGCTGGGTCAACGGCACCCAGGTCAACAACGGCCTGACGGTCAGGGCGAACTCGACCACCGACCCGTTGGTCGCCAAGACCTTCGCCGGCCCGTCGAGTGCCAACCCGCCCCGGCTCTACGTCACGCACAGCCCGTACAACGCCAAGTACGCGATCCCGAACCCGAACCCGACCCCGCCGGTCCTGCTGACCACCGGTGGCAACGTCAAGGTCACCGTCACCAACACCAGCGCGATGACCTGGACCAGTGCCGGTTACTACCTCGGCTACCGGATGTATGACAGCAACAACAACCCTGCCAGGGACAACAACGGCAATGCGATCGGCCTGGTCAAGGCGGCATCGTTGCCGGCCGACCTGGCCCGCAATGCCAAGCTGACCCTGACCGCTGCCATCACGTCGCCGCATGTGAAGGGCGTCTACACCCTCGACTTCAGCATGGTGAAGGCCGGCAGCACCCCGGTGGTGTTCACCGACGAGCAGGTCCCGCCGGGCCGGCTGGTGCTGCAGGTCTTCGACGTGCCGCCGGTGATCACCGCGGCCTACCCGCAGAACGGGTACCAGACACCCACCCTGACTCCGCAGCTGTGGGCCCAGGGCAAGGACATCGACGCGCTGTCCGGCTCCACCCTGACCTATAACTACAAGATCTGCCCCGGCACCGACATGGCCGCCACGACCTGCACCAGCTCCGGTTTCCAGTCCTCGCCGGGCTGGGTCGTGCCGGCCGGCAAGCTGTCCTGGGGCAAGACCTACAGCTGGTACGGCCAGGTCAAGGACGCCACCTCGACCACCACCTCACCGACCATCACGCTGCTCACCTCGGTGCCGCAGCCAGCAGTGGTCAGTGCCCTTGCCGGGGCGCCGTACAGCGTGCAGGACAAGGAATTCGACCCGTTGGCCGGCAACTTCTCCACCGGGGCGATCGATGCGACGGTCGTCACCAGCGGTCCCGACCTGAGCGTCGCCCGCACCTACAACAGCCTCGACCCGCGCACCGACGGCGCGTTCGGCGCGGGCTGGACCTCCACCTACGACATGCAGGTCAGCGCGGAGGCCGACGGGTCCGGCAACATGCTGGTCAGGCTGCCCAGCGGCCAGCAGGTGCGGTTCGGCAAGAACCCGGACGGTACCTGGACCGGACCGAGCGGCCGCCAGGCGACCTTCACCCTGGTCAACAGCACCTACCTGCTCAAGGACCAGGGCGGTTCCAGCTACACGTTCTCGCTGTCCGGCAAGCTGCAGAAGATCCAGGGTCCCTGGAGCAACCCGGTGACCCTGACCTATGCCGGCGACGGCACCCTCGCGACCGCGAAATCCGGCAACAGTGGCCGCCTGCTCACCTTCACCTGGAGCGGCGGGCACGTCGCCACGGTGGCCAGCCAGCCGGTCAACGGGTTGGCGGCGACCTGGAGCTACAGCTACTCCGGCGACATCCTGACCAGGGTCTGCGCGCCGGACAGCTCCTGCACCAGCTACACCACTGTCGTTGACTCGCACTACCGAACCGCGGTGCTGGACGCCAAGCCGGACTCCTACTGGCGGCTCGGCGAGGACACCGGCACCGAGGCCGGCAGCGAGCTGACCATCAACCTCGGCAAGGACTCCGGCAGCTACGCCGGCTCGCCGGTGCTCGCCGCGGCCGGTGCGATCGCCGGGATCACGGACACCGCGGTGACGCTGAACGGCACCTCGCAATACGTCAACCTGCCCACCGGAACGGCTAAGAAGAGCCGCGACATGGCGGTCGAACTCTGGTTCAAGACGACCAGCAGCGGGCCGCTGTTCGGCTACCAGGAGAAGGCACTCTCGGGGACCTCGGCAACCGGGGTGCCACTGCTCTACGTCGGCACCGACGGCAAGCTGCGTGGCCAGTTCCGCACCGGCACCATCTCGCCGATCACCTCCGCACTGACGGTCAACAACGGTGCCTGGCATCACGCGGTGCTCTCGGCCATGGGCTCCACCCAGACGCTCTACCTCGACGGCGCCACCGCCGGCACCCTCACCGGCACCATCGACCACGCCAACCTGACCTACGCCCAGCTCGGCGCCGCCTACGCCACCGGCACCTGGCCCGGTTACCCGACCGGCGCCCGCCGCTACCTCGCCGGCTCGCTCGACGAAGCCGCGGTGTACTCCCACCCGCTGGCTACCGACGTGGTGGCCGCGCACTACAGGCTCGGCACCCGGCCGGCCGACGTCGTCTCGCAGGTCACCCTGCCCAGCGGCAAGATCGCCTCGGCGGTGAGCTACGACCCGGCCACCGACCGGGTGGTCGAGTACACCGACCGCAACGGCGGGACCTGGCGGGTCGGGGCACCGCTGGTCACCGGCGACGACAAGGACCTGCGCCGGACCGTTCTGGTCTCCGACCCGGCCGGCCGGCCGTACTTGTATGAATTCGACGCCCTCACCAACTGGATCCTGCGAGCCGGCAGGCCCAGCGGCCAGACGGTGCGCACCGAGGACCAGAACTGCGCGGTGACGCCGACGCCGGCCGATCCGGCCTTCTGTGCCCAGGACGGCAGCAGCGGCGCGTCCCAGGTGATCGACTTCTCGGGCATGCTCATCCGGGCCTATGACTACAACGACGACGGCACGCTGAAGACGGTCACCGACGAGAACGGTGACCCGACCAGCATGACCTACGACGCGCGCGGCAACGTGCTGAGCAGGACCACCTGCCGGACCAGCGCCACCGACTGCCACACGGCCTACTACACCTACCCGACCGGGCTGACCGACCCGCTCGACCCGCGCTGGAACAAGCCGCTGACCATGCGCGACGCCCGC
>DASZEI010000125.1:0-10669 GCA_035940975.1 Jatrophihabitans sp.
GTGCTGGCCCGGGTCGACGTCCGGACCCCGGGGTGGGCGAGGGTGGCGCATGCGGTCGAGCAGTTGTTGCGACGGTCCGGCCGCACCGGCACGCCGACGGTGCTGCGTTGGCTGTCCTCGTTCATCATCGCTCCGGCGGAGGAGATCGACATCGCAGCCGATGTGGAGGTGTTGATCGCGGGCCTGCCACCGATCCGCTAGCCAGCGGGCGGCCGGTGGGACGGCGTCCCCGCCGACCGGTTTGGACCGCGCCGCGGGCCATGATGCAGACTGGACGAGCACTGATGTCTCCGACGGTTACCGGAAGGTCGTAGCAGCGATGGCGAACGGACTGGTCAAGGCCTGGCGTTACATCTCAGCCTGGTTCGGTGCCAAGGTCGACGAGAAAGCCGACCCGGAGATCCAGATCCGGCAGGCGATCGAGGATGCCCAGCGCCAGCACGTGAGCCTGAACAATCAAGCTGCGCGGGTCATCGGCACCCAGCATGAACTGGAGCTCAAGCTCGACCGGCAGCTGAGCCAGATCGAGGAACTGCAGGCCCAGGCCCGGCAGGCCTTGGTACTCGCCGATCAGGCGCGTGCCGCCGGCGACGAGGCCAAAGCCACTGACTTCGAGCAGACCGCCGGCATGCTCGCCAACGAACTGGTGACCGCCGAGGCTGCCGCCACCGATCTCAAGCAGATGCATGACCAGTCGGTGGCCGCCGCCCAGCAGGCCCGCCAGGCGGTGCAGGACAACGCGATGGCGCTGCAGGAGAAGATGGCTCAGCGCACCAAGCTGCTCGGCCAGCTCGAGCAGGCCAAGATGCAGGAGCAGGTGTCGGCGGCGCTGAACCAGATGGGCCAGTTGGCGGCTCCGGGTAACACCCCCTCGCTGGACGAGGTGCGCGACAAGATCGAACGGCGCTACGCCAACGCTCTGGGCCAGGCCGATCTGGCCACCAACTCGGTCCAGGGCCGGATGCTGGAGGTCCGCAGGGCGACCACCAACATGGCCGGCCAGGCCCGGCTGGCCGAGATCCGGGCATCGCTCGGCTCCGCCACCGGCGGCACCGGTAGCGCCGGTAGCGCCGGTAATGCGCTCACTGATGACGCACCGCCGGCGCTGGAGAAGTCCAGGGCACCGCTGACCGGCGACCAGGCCGTGACCGAGCGCGCCGAGACCGAGCGTGCCGAGACCGAGCGTGCCGAGACCGAGCGTTAGTCGTAGGGGTTAGTTATAGGGGTTTAGTTGTAGGGATCGGCGCCTCAGGCGGTCACCGCCTGGCAGGACGGGCAGAAGTACGTGATCCGCTCGGCCGCCGGTTCCTCTCCCTGCTCGCACTGCCGCACCACCGTGCCGCAACGCCGGCAGCCCTTGCCGGCCCGGCCGTAGACCCAGTACTGCTGGCCCGGCTGGCGCCATCCGGTGGTCGACCTGCTGTACTCGTTGAGATTGCCGCGCAGCAGCCGCACCGAGTCATCCAGCAGTGCCGCAAGGTCGGGGACCTCGGCCACCGGCAGGAACGGGCTGAGCCTGTTCAGGAACAGCAGTTCGCTCTTGTAGACGTTGCCGATCCCCGCGGCCAGCCGCTGGTCGAGCAACGCCTCGCCGATCGGCCGCGACCCTTGGCCGGCGAACCTGCGCAGCGCCTCCGCGCGGTCGAAGTCCGGTGCCAGCAGATCGGGGCCCAGGTGGCCGACCACCTCGTTCTCGGCATCGGTGGCCACCAGTTTCAGATCGTGCACCCGAAAGCCGGCAGCCAGCCACTCGGCGTTGCCGACCAGGGCACGGATCTCGTAGTCGCGTCCACGTGGCCGCGCGCTTGCCGGACCGATCCGCCAGCCGCCGTCCATCCGAAGGTGGCTGTGCAGGCTCTGCCCGGTGGAGAAGCGCATCAGGATGTGCTTGCCGCGCGGCACCACCTCGGTGACGGTGGCGCCGGTGAGATCGGCCAGCGCCAGCGCCGGCGTGCGCAGGTCGAACCGGGTGACCGTTCGGCCGGCCAACGCGGCCTGCAGCCGCTGGCTGGTGATGTAGACGGTGTCGCCTTCGGGCACCTAGTTCACGCCCGCAGTCGCAGTCCACGCGGCGAAGGCCGGAAACCGGCCTGTTCCAGCGCCTTGCCCAGCGTCGAGGCCACGATCGGATCGCCGTCGGCCGATTCGACATGAAGCTTGCCCAGCGAACCGGCCCGGGCACTGACAGCCAGCGCGGCGGCGGCGGTCTGCAGCCGGTCCTCCGCCGCGGTGAACGACAGCAGCGTCTTGCCGCCGCGCTCGACGTACAGCGCGCACTCGCCGTCCACCAGCACGACCAGCGCCCCGGCCTTGCGGGCCGGCTGGTGGCCACGCCGGCCGGCTTCGAGTTCGGGCAGGTGCACCCGGTCCGGCCAGTTCAGGGCCGCTCCGTACGGGTTGGCCGGGTCGGTGGCCGCCAGCACCAGTGCTTCCGGCTGGTCCGAAGTGCCCCGGTCAGGCGCGCTCATCAGGCTGCGCAACCGGTCGATGGCGCCGGTGAGCCCGAACTGGGCAGCCCCCAGGCCCTCCACGAAATAGCCACGCCGGTAGCGGCCGGCGTCCTCGCCCTGCCGCAGCACCGGATAGACCGCCGAGAAGCCGCCGGCCACGCCTTCGGCGGCGACCTCGCCGCGGGTGAGGATGCCATAGCGGTCCAGCAGCACCTCGGTCCGCAGCAAGGCCCGGTGGGCATCGTCGGGGCTGCGCTCGGGCAGCCGGGACCACCGCCCGGGAAGGTTGGCGGTGGGTTGCCGCCCGGTAGCCGCGCCGCCCGCCAGGTTGAACCGGCCGTACCTGGCCCGCGGCGGCGCCGGCCGCCGGCCGTGCGCGGTGCGCCCGCCGCCGAGCCTGGCGCGCACCGGTGCCAGGGTGTCGTTGGTGATCAGGCCGGCGAAGGCCAGATCCCAGATCGCGCCAGCGATGTCAGCCTCGGACGCCTCCCCGGTACCGGCGAGCTCACCCCGTACCCGGTCGGTGATCGCGCGCAGGAACAGGGCCTGCTCGCCGTCCAGCGCGGCCAGGATCGCCTTGTGGACCTGGGTCAGCTCGATGTCGGCCACCGGAGGGAGCAACTCGGCCGCCGCCCCGGCCGGGATCAGGCTCAGCCAGCCGTCGTTGCCGGCCAGCGCGCCTGCGCCGCACCACAGCACCTCACCGGAACTGGTCAACTCATCCAGCAATGCCGGTGAGTAGTCCGACAGCCGGGCCGGCAGCACCAGGTTCTCCAGCGCGCTGGCCGGTACCGCGACGCCGGCCAGCTGTTCGATCACCCGTGCCAGGCCGTCGATGCCCCGGGCCCGCCGCCCGGCACCGACGCCTTGCCATTCGGGCAGGAATCGGGCCAGCACCACCTGCGGTGCGGGCTCCACCTCGCGGCGCAGCGCGGCCAGCGACCGTCGCCGGATGGTGCGCAGCATGGTGGCGCCGCAGTACTCGCGTCCGAGCCGGCCCGGCGTGAACTCGCCGGCCACCACCTGGCCGGTGGCGACGAGCCGCTCCAAGCCGGCCTGGACCACCGCCGGACCCAGTCCCAGCCGGGCCGCGGGCTCGGCGACGACGAACGGGCCATGGGTTCGGGCGTACCTGGACAGCAGGTCGCCCAGCGGATCTGCGACCAGCTCGGTGAAGGCCTCCGGAATCCCGACCGGCAGCGCGACCCCGAGCGCGTCACGCACCCTGCCGGCGTCTTCGATCGTCAGCCAGCGCGGTTCACCGGCGATCCGGACGGTGATCGCCCGGCGCGCCGAGCGCAGCTGTTCCAGGTCCGCCTCGGTGGCGCCCCGGGCCAGGGCTTCGGCGGTGCTGAGGTCACCGACCTCGCGAAGCAGGTCATGGGTCTGGTCGGCCCCGCGCACCTTTCTCGGTTCGCTGAGCCGCTGGGCGTCGGCGATCGACTCGGCGATGGCGTTCTCGTCGAGCAGGTCGCGCAGGTCCGGCGAGCCCATCAGCTCGGCCAGCAGTGAGGTGTCCAGGGTGAGCGCCTGAGCCCGGCGCTCGGCCAGCGGCGCGTCGGTGTCGTAGAGGAACATGCCCACGTAGCTGAACAGCAGGGACTGCGCGAACGGCGACGGGCTGGCCGTCTCGACCTCCACCAGCCGGATCTGGCGCGATTGCAGCTGGCGCATGATCTCGGTCAGGCCCGGCAGGTCATAGACGTCCTGCAGGCACTCCCGCATGGCTTCGAGCACCACCGGGAACTGGCCGTAGTCACGGGCGACCTGCATCAGCGCGTTGGCTCGCTGCCGCTGCTGCCACAGCGGCGCGCGCCGGCGCGGATCACGCTTGGGAAGCAGCAGCGATCGGGCCGCGCACTCGCGGAAGCGGGAGGCGAACAGCGCCGAGTTGGTCACCTCGGCGGTGACCAGGCCGGCGATCTCGGCCGGGTCGAAGACGGTGATGTCGGCGCCCGGCGCCTCGGCGGTGGTGTCGGGCAGTCGCAGCACGATCCCGTCGTCGGAGTGCATCGACTGCACGTCCAGGCCGTAGCGTTCGCGCAGCGCCGCGGAGATGGCCAGCGCCCACGGAGCGTTCACCGGAGCGCCGAACGGGCAGTGGATCACCAGCCGCCAGTCCCCGAGCTCGTCGCGGAACCGTTCCACCACGATGGTGCGGTCGGTCGGCAGGTGCCCGGTGGCCGTGCGCTGTTCGGTGAGGTAGCCGACCAGGTTGGCCGCTGCCCACTCGTCCAATCCGGCGGCCCGGGCGCGTTGGAGCGCCTCAGGCTCGGCTGCGCTTCCGAGTTCGCGCACGAACGCGCCCAGCGCCCGGCCCAGCTCCACCGGCCGGCCGAGCGAGTCGCCCTTCCAGAACGGCATCTTGCCGGCCTGGCCGGGGGCCGGGCTGACCAGCACCCGGTCGTGGGTGATGTCCTCGATCCGCCAGGACGAGGAGCCGAGCAGGAAAACCTCGCCGACCCGCGACTCGTAGACCATCTCCTCATCGAGCTCGCCCACCCGGCGACCCGGGCCGTCCGCGGCGGCCAGGAACACCCCGAACAGGCCGCGGTCGGGAATCGTGCCGCCGGAGGTCACCGCCAGCCGCTGCGCTCCGGCCCGCCCGGTCAGCTCGCCGCTGATCCGGTCCCAGACCAGCCGGGGACGCAACTCGGCGAACGCGTCGGAGGGGTAGCGGCCGGCCAGCATGTCCAGCACCGCCTCGAGCGCGGACCGGGGGAGAGTGGCGAAGGGCGCGCTGCGCCTGACCAGGCGCTCCACCTCGTCCACCGTCACGGTGTCCAGCGCCACCATCGCCACGATCTGCTGGGCGAGCACGTCCAGCGGATTGCGGGGATAGCGCATCGACTCGATCTTGCCCTCGCGGATCCGCTCCGCCACCACCGCGCATTCGAGCAGGTCGCCGCGGTACTTGGGAAAGATCACGCCGCGCGACCGGGCACCGACCTGGTGCCCGGCCCGGCCGAGCCGTTGCATGCCGGCGGCCACCGACGGCGGTGACTCCACCTGCACCACCAGGTCGACCGCGCCCATGTCGATGCCCAGTTCGAGGGAGGAGGTGGCGACCACCGCCGGTATCCGGCCGGCCTTGAGCTCCTCCTCGACGATCTGGCGTTGCTCGCGCGACACCGAGCCGTGATGGGCCCGGATGTCGGCCAGCCGGTCTGGATCGCGTTCGCGGGCGAGGTCGTTGAGCCGCGCCGTCAGCCGCTCGGCCAGCCGCCGCGAGTTGGCGAACACGATGGTCGAGGTGTGGCCGTCGATCAGGTCCAGGACCCGCTCCTCGACGTGCGGCCAGATCGAGGCCCGACGCTGCGGATCCTGCCCGGTGTCGGGCTGGCCGTCGCCCAGTTCGGTGAGGTCTTCCACCGGCACCACCACCGACAGGTCCAGCTGCTTGACGGTCTGCGGCTGGACCACGGTGACGGCCCGGCCGCCGGCCAGGAAGGTGGCGACCTCATCGATCGGCCGGACGGTGGCCGACAGGCCGATCCGTTGCGCGGGCTGGTCGAGCAGCGCGTCGAGCCGTTCCAGGCTCACCGCCAGGTGCGCGCCGCGCTTGGTCGCCGCGACCGCGTGCACCTCGTCGACGATCACGGTCTCGACCCCGGCCAGTACCTGCCTGGCCGCGGAGGTGAGCAGCAGGAACAGTGACTCGGGCGTGGTGATCAGGATGTCGGCACCGTGCCGGGCGAAGGCGCGCCGGTCCTCCGTCGAGGTGTCGCCGGAGCGCATCGCCACCTGGATCCTGGGCTCGGGCAACTCCAGCCGACGAGCGGCCTGGGCAATTCCGACCAGCGGCGAGCGCAGGTTGCGTTCCACGTCTGCCGCCAGCGCCTTGAGCGGGCTGACGTAGAGCACCCGGCAACGCCGGTTCGGATCGTCGGGCACCGGCAGCGCGGCCAGCCGGTCGATCGCGGACAGGAACGCGGCCAGCGTCTTTCCGGAGCCGGTCGGGGCGACGACCAGCGTGTGCTCGCCCCGGGCGATCGCCTGCCAGGCACCGATCTGGGCGTCGGTCGGGCTGTCGAAGGCACCTTCGAACCAGGCGGTGGTCGCCGGTGCGAACAAGGTGTCCATGCCCCTAAGTGTGCGCTTCGGGTACGACAACACGAGGTCGGTGCCGGCCGGCACAACCAGCCGCGGACCGGACTCGGGTCAGCGGCGCAGGCTGGCTCGCAGCCGGTCGCGGGCCGCCGGCCAGTCCTCGTCGGTCATCGCGTACTGAGCGGTGTCGCGCCAGCTGCCGTCGGCCCGGATCCGGTGCTTGCGCAGCACCCCCTCGGCGGTGGCTCCCAGCCGCTGGATCGCCGCCTTGGACCGCTCGTTGAGCACGTCGGTGTGCCACACCACCCGGGCGGCTGCCAGCACGTCGAAGGCATGGCTGAGCAGCAGCAGCTTGGACTCGGTGTTGTGACCGGTGCGCCACCAGCGCTTGCCCAGCCAGGTGTAGCCGATCGCCAGCGTCCGCAGCTCGGGCTGCACCTCGTAGTAGCTGGTGGTTCCCAGCACCTCGCCGGTGCCGGCGTCCAGTTGGGCGAACGGCAGCCGCTCACCCCGGGCCCGGGCCGCCAGCGCGGCCACGATCTCGGCGCGCGCCAGCTCCGCGGTCACCGGGACCTCGGCCCGTCCCAGCCACTGGTACACCTGATCGGCGCCCCCGTCGGAGCGCACCGCCGCGGCGTAGCCCTCGGCGTGTTCGGGCTGCAGCGGCACCAGCCTGACCAGCGTTCCGGTCAGCACCTCCTGGGCGTACCAGCGGGCTGGATCGGGGGCGGGAGAGGCGGGAACCGGCATGCAGGAGATCCTGCCCGAGCGCCGTGGCGGCCCGCATACCGGTCGCACCCGCGACTGCCGGCCGGAGCCCGCATCACCGGTCCGGTTCCGCACTGCCGGTGCGGATCCGCATTACTGTTTCGGATGTGCGACTGAGTGATTTCTGGCAGCGGATGGAAGCCCGGTTCGGATCGACCTATGCGCATTCGCTGGCCGCGGACTACCGGGTGACGACGCTGGGCGCGACCGTCAATGAGGCGATCGAGCGGGGCGACTCGCCCAAGTCGGTGTGGCGCGCGATCTGCCAGGAGTTCGACGTGGCGCAGAAGCTGCGCTGAGCGCCGGCCGGTGGAGGGCGCGACATCGATATTCCGGGCGTGTTGCGAGCAATCGAACAGGTGTTCGGCTAATCTGGTGAGTGAGCGCGCGGTCGTCCACAGATGTGCTTCGCCGGCAGAAACTGTCGGTGGTCAGATCTAGCGTTGCTCTCGACGACACAGCCACATGGAGAGGTACCACAAGATGGCCGCAGCATTCGACCGCGACAAGGCACTCGAAGTCGCTCTGGGTCAGATCGACAAGCAGTTCGGCAAGGGCTCGGTGATGCGCTTGGGTGAGCGGCCGCACGTGCCGATCGAGGTGATCCCGACCGGTTCGATCGCGCTCGACATCGCGCTCGGAATCGGTGGCCTGCCGCGCGGCCGCATCGTGGAGATCTACGGCCCGGAAAGCTCGGGCAAGACGACCGTGGCGCTGCACGCGGTGGCCAATGCCCAGGCCGCCGGCGGGGTGGCGGCGTTCATCGACGCCGAGCACGCGCTGGACCCCGACTACGCCCGCGCTCTCGGCGTCGACACCGACGCCCTGCTGGTCAGCCAGCCCGACACCGGCGAGCAGGCGCTCGAGATCATGGACATGCTGATTCGCTCGGGCGCTCTGGACATCATCGTCGTCGACTCGGTTGCCGCGCTGGTGCCCCGCGCCGAGATCGAAGGCGAGATGGGCGACAGCCACGTGGGCCTGCAGGCCAGGTTGATGAGCCAGGCGCTGCGCAAGATCACCGGCGCGCTCAGCAACTCCGGCACCACCGCGATCTTCATCAACCAGTTGCGCGAGAAGATCGGCGTCATGTTCGGCTCGCCCGAAACCACCACCGGTGGCAAGGCGCTGAAGTTCTACTCCTCGGTGCGCATGGATGTTCGCCGCATCGAAACCCTCAAGGACGGTGGCGAGGCGGTAGGCAACCGGACCAGGGTCAAGGTCGTCAAGAACAAGGTCGCCCCGCCGTTCAAGCAGGCGGAGTTCGACATCGTCTACGGCCAGGGCATCAGCCGTGAGGGCTCCCTGATCGATGTCGGCGTGGACCAGGGGATCGTCCGCAAGTCCGGCGCCTGGTACACCTACGAAGGCGACCAGCTCGGCCAGGGTAAGGAGAATTCTCGCAACTTCCTGCGTGACAACCCCGACCTCGCGGACGAGATCGAGAAGAGGATCAAGGAGAAGCTCGGAGTGGGCGCCCAGGTGATCGAAGAAGCGCCACTGCCGGCTCCGGTCGACTTCTAGCGACGTGGCTCGCTCGCCTTCGGCGGGTGGTGGCAGGTGGGTCCCACCCGCCGAACCGTCCGATCTCGATGACCGGCGCGCCGATCCCGATGCCGATCCCGAAGAGGTTGCTCGGACGATCTGCCTGCGCCTGCTGACGCTGCGGGCCAGGAGCCGGGCCGAGCTTGGTCAAGCGCTGGCGGCGCGTGGCGTTCCTGAGCCGGCTTCTTCCAAGGTGCTCGACCGGCTGGCTGCCGTGGGGCTGGTCGACGACCGGGTATTCGCCGGTGACTACGTCCGATCCCGGCAACGTGACCGCGGCCTGGCGGTGCGAGAGATCAGCCGCCAGCTCCGGGACAAGGGTGTCGAGGAGACGGTGATCACAGCCGCGGTAGCCGAGGCAGCCGGCGATGCCGAGGCCGAGGTCGCCCGGCAGCTGGTGATGCGCAAGCTCCGCTCGATGACCAAGCTGGCTCCAGAGGTCAAAACGCGGCGTTTAGTCGGGATGCTGGCTCGCAAGGGGTATTCGCCGGCGATGGCCTTTCACGTCGTTCGGGAGGTTCTCGGTGCGGGATCCGGCGACACCGCCGTCGATGAGACCGCATGGCTGGCTTGACCCTGTGCCTCTTGGTTCATAGCCTCACAAGATCAGGAGATTGGATGTGTTGCGTCCACGCGCAGCGCACTGACATACATCACGTCATGTTTGCCCGTTGACCGTCGCCACGTCGAGGACCGAAGGAGATTGCGAACGCCGCCGCTGCTATCGCGGCAGCGCCTCCACTCTGTGTTCGGTGGGGCGTTCGTCCCACGGCTCCGCCTCCTGGCAGTGCTGTCGCGACGAGTCTTGACTGACGCGTCGCCTCCGCGAGAGGAGGACGTTCAGTGAGTCACCTGGGTGAGTACGCGGCGATCGCCGCCATATTTGTGTTGATCTTGGTCCTCGGCCTTCGATTCCTGTCGCTCTACGCCGGACACTCGGCAACCGGAGACGCCGGTGCCCAGCGCACGGGTTCCACCCCGGACCGGATCGCCGAAGCCGAGGCTGAGGCCGAGGCGCTGCGGCAGCGCTCGATGAAGGAGGCCGCCGCGGCCCGCCGCGCCGCGGACGAGGAGATCGAGTCGCTGCGCAGAGCCGCCCAGACCGAGGTGGCGGCCGCCCGCGCCAGTGGCGACGCGGCCAGGGCGCGGGCCGAGACCGCGGCCGCGGATCTGATCGCCGACGCCACCCGCACTGCCGAGCGGGAATCCCAGCACCGGCTGGCGGCGCTGACCGCTCGGGAGGAGGAGTTGGCGGCGCGTACCGAGGCCTTGGACCAGCGCGAATCAGAACTCGATACGGCGGTGCGCGACATCCAGGCTCGCCGTGCGGAACTCGACGCCGAGGGCGCCGCGCTGGAGGAGTTGCGCTCCGAACTGGCCGCGGCGACCCTCCGGCACGAACTCGAGCACACCGCGGCCCTGGAACGGGTGGCAGGCCTGACCACCGAAGAGGCCAAGGTCGAGTTGCTCAGTTCGGTCGAGGCCACCGCCCGCCGAGACGCGGCGGCGCTGGTGCGCACCATCGAGACCGAGGCGCGCGCCGAGGCGACCGACCGGGCCCGGGCCATCGTGGTGGACGCCGTGCAGCGGGTCGCCAGCGAGCAGACCACCGAGACCGTGGTCAGCGTCTTGCACCTGCCCAGCGATGAGATGAAGGGCCGCATCATCGGCCGTGAAGGCCGCAACATCCGAGCGTTCGAGTCGGTGACCGGGGTCAACGTGATCATCGACGACACTCCCGAAGCGGTGCTGCTGTCATGCTTCGACCCGGTTCGCCGCGAGATCGCCCGGATCACGCTGGAGAAGCTGGTGCTGGACGGCCGGATCCACCCGCACCGCATCGAGGAGGTCTACGA
>DASZEI010000126.1:0-2027 GCA_035940975.1 Jatrophihabitans sp.
GTGCGCCACGGCTTACCCGCCACGGTGGCTACTTCGTTGTCTTCCAACCAGGACGCCAGCGACCGCAACGACTCACCCGCCAGGAACCGTTCCGCGAGCTGGCGGATCACCACCGCCTCGGACTCGACCACGGTCACCTTGTCCTCGGCATACCCGAACGCCCGCACATACCCGCCGTGCGGCAGGCCGGCGGCGGCGTTCTGCTCCATCTTCCGCCGCACCCGCCGGCTCTTGGTCGCGGACTCATTCGCTGCCATCGCGGCCAGAATCCGCACCACCATCAACCCGTCCCCCGTGGTCAGGTCGGTGTCACCGACCACGAACCGCACCAGGCGCACCTTCGCCGCGTCCAGTGCTTCCAGGAACTGCTCTAGCTCGATCGGCCGGCGGGTCAACCGGTCCACGTGATACACGATCACCGCGTCCCGCTCGCCGTCGCGCAGATCGGCCAGCATCCGCTCATACCCCGGCCGGCGCTTGCCCGAGTACGCCGACAGGTCGTTGTCCACGTACTCCTCGGCCACCGACCAGCCCAACGAGTCGGCCAGCTTGCGGCAGTCCTCCAGTTGCCTAGTCACGCCAAGGCCGGAACCCTCAACATCACTACTGATCCGGGCGTACATCGCCGCCGCGCGCACCTTCGTCACAAGAGGGCAGCTTAACGATCAGCGGACAACCTCGCCCTGCTCTGCTCCCTTCCACCACCGGGAGTTCGACCGCGCCGGATGGAACTGCGAGATGATCGACGGCCAACCACACTGGACCCCACCAGCCTGGATCGCCCGGCGCGAATACCCAGACGCACCACCGCATCAGCCGGCAATGAGAGCGGCCGCAGTTCGCCCAACCCGGGGCGGCCCTCACTCACCGAAGCTGGGCGAGCGTCCCGGGCTGCCTCCAGCACCCGGTTCGGCCGGATCCCGCCGCCGGGTCGTAGGCTCAGCGGCGATGAAGACCTTCGACCAACTCTTCGCGGAGCTGACCCAGCGGCAGGCCGACCGGCCGGCCGGCTCGGCAACCGTGTCGGCCCTGGACGACGGGCTGCACGTCCAGGGCAAGAAGGTGCTGGAAGAGGCGGCCGAGGCCTGGATGGCGGCCGAGTACGAGTCCGCGGAACGGACCGCCGAGGAGATCAGCCAGCTGCTCTACCGGGTCCAGGTGCTGATGCTGGGCAAGGGACTCACCCTCGACGACGTGTACCGATACCTCTAGAGCCCCTAGACGAGCTGATGTGACGACCTCCACCGAGATGCTGCGGATCGCCGTGCCGAACAAGGGCTCGCTGTCCGAGCCCGCCAGCGACATGCTGCGCGAGGCCGGCTACCGCCAGCGCAACGACAACCGTGAGCTGGTGCTGCAGGACCCGGACAACAGCACCGAGTTCTTCTTCCTGCGGCCCCGTGACATCGCCCTGTACGTCGGTTCGGGCCGGCTGGACGTCGGCATCACCGGCGAGGACCTGCTGCTGGACTCCGGCGCCAACGCCGAGGTGATCCTGCCGCTGGGCTTTGCCAACTCGACCGTCCGGTTCGCCGCCGGTGCCGGTGCCGGCAAGACGCTGGAGGACCTGCGGGGGCGCCGGATCGCCACCGCCTATCCCGGGCTGCTGGCGCACTACCTGGCCGAGCAGGGCGTCGAGGCGGAGGTAATCAGGCTCGACGGCGCGGTCGAGACCGCCGTCCGGCTCGATGTCGCCGACGCGATCGCCGACGTGGTCGAGACCGGCACCACCCTGCGGGCAGCCGGGCTGGAGATCTTCGGCGAGCCGCTGTTCCGGTCCCAGGCCGCGCTGGTCCGGCGGTCCGGAGCGGCCCCGTCGGGCGCGGTGGACCAGCTGGTCCGGCGGTTGCAGGGCGTCCTGATCGCCCGGCAGTACGTCCTGATGGACTACGACATCGCCGACCACCTGGTGGAGCGGGCGGTCGCGGTCACCCCGGGCTTCGAGTCGCCGACCGTCTCGCCGCTACGCACGGCAGGCTGGTCGGCGGTGCGTGCGATGGTGCCCCGCCGCGACACCAACCGGATCA
>DASZEI010000127.1:0-6573 GCA_035940975.1 Jatrophihabitans sp.
TCATCAGCTCCGCGGAGATCTCGGCGGCTCGCGAGCAGCAGCAGTGGCAGGAGCTGAACGCCGCGATCGGCAGCGCGTTGCGGAGCAAGGACGGCACGTCGACGGCACCGCCGGACCCCGATGCGGTGGGAAGTACCTGAGTCGGTGGCCGCTCGGCGGGCCTTGGTCTCAGCTGGCCGCGGCGGGCCTTCGGCCTCAGCTGGCCGCGGCGGTCCGGGGCAGCTCTTCGGCCAGGTCGAAGCGATCGGTGACGTGCAATTCCCGGGCGGCCGAGGTGGCGTACTCGGCGAAGTCAGCCGGCGCCCCCACCAGCAGCACCGAGTTGGCCTTCTCGTCGGCCAGCAGCCGCTCGATGAGCTGGTAGGCGAAGGATGTCGTCCCTGACAGCAGTTTGGTGGCATCGACCACCACGTCCTGCCCTACCACCGCTCCGAGCGTCTTCACCATGTCATCGGCGTAATCGCGACCCGCTACCAGTCGCGGCAACGGCAATGTTCGAACGCTCACGACTACCCCCTCAGCTTGTCAGCACCAGCACGATCAGCCTGCCGGCAGCACTAGCATGTCAGCGGCTCGAACGCCAACCATAGCGTGATTGTTTCATCTAGGAGTCCCGGTCGTACAGCGTCGCCCTGCTGTGTCGGGCCGCGGTCACCGGAACCCAGCCCTCGAACATCGTGCCCACGAACGGCTGCGCCAGCTCGCCGTGCCGCCTGCCGCGGGCGTTGGCGGTGGCCAGCGCCGACCCGCTGGCCAGCAGCACCGCACCGCCCAACCGGCTGACCACGCTCACCGCCGTCGGCAGCCCGGTGCCCCGGCCCGGGCCCTGATTCCGGCTGGTGCCCGACAGCGCCATGGTGATGGCCATCCGGTCGTCCTCGGCACCCTGACCGGCCAGCGTGCCCAGCAAGCCGACCCCGGCATCGGCTACCGCGAACCGCAGCACCCGCTGGGACCGCAGCGTCTGGGCCGCCATGAAGCCGACCGTTCCGGAGTGCTCGCAGACGTTGGACCCGATCTCTGCCAGCGCGGTGTACAGCGCGTGCGCGATGTCGGCGTCATAGCCGGCGACCCGGTCATGGACCAGCCCGCTGAGTTGGCGGACATCGCTGCCGGTCGCGAGCTCCGTGACCTCGAGCAGGGTGTCGCTGCGGTCGAGTTCGCGCTGGCTGGCCGGCAGGTCGTGGCTGCCGCCGAAATGCTCGACGATCGCCCCCAGGTGCATCCGGGAGGCATATCCGGCCGGGTTGCCGCGCAGCCCGCTCAGCCGGAGCCGGGAACCGCGGGCAGCCGCCAGCTGGGCGATCGCGGCGGCGCCGACCAGGTGCAGCGGATCCAGCCAGGACACCCCGCTGAGGTCGAGCACCAGATCACCGTCGACATGTTCGACCGCCAGCGACTGCAGGCGGGCGGCTGAGGACAGCCTTGGCACGGGGAACGTCTCCTCAGGTCATGATCGGTATGCACGTGACGATACGGCTACGGTCTGTCACTGAAACTGGACCGTCAGCCGCACGCCGGTAGGCCAGGGCGTACCGGTGGCCATGCCTGAGCAGCGCTGGATCGGTGAGAGCCGAACGCGAAAGCGCCGGCGCGTGCGGCGCCGGCGGGACGAGCCAGGACCGGGACGAGCCCGCCGGTCAGCTCACCGGCGACGCCGGTCCCGCCGCTCTCTGCGGTCCAGCCGGGACAGCCCCGCATCCAGCGAGCGCAGTCCGCGGGCGGCGGCCGAGGTCGGGTCCCGCCGGGCCGCGGAGGCCGAGGCGCGCCGGAGCACCGAACGCAGCACCGGCACCGCGATGGCGAGCATCAACCACGTACGCAGTCGGGACGACAGCAGAACCCACACGATGACCTCCTAGAACGTGTCGCACAGCTACTTGTTCCAACCTAGTGACCGCCTGACCCGTCCACCCCAGCGGGCGTTAAGGTGACTCCCTAGACACTTCGTCTAGAAAGAAGTGGGCCGTCGGGGGATGCGATGAAGCGTGGTGCCGCCGTGCCGGCCCGCGAGCCCTGCTGGCCGCCGTTGCCCCGCACCCTGACACCGATGCTGGCCGTTGCCGGCGAGCTGCCCGGCCCTGCCGAGGACGCGCAGTGGGGATATGAGACCAAGTGGGACGGCGCCCGGGTGCTGGCCTTCGTCGACGGCGAGGTCCGGCTCCGCTCCCGCAATGACCTCGACGTCACCGTGAGCTACCCGGAGCTGGCCGGGCTGGGCGAGGACCTGGGCGCCCGCCAGGCCGTACTGGACGGCGAGGTGGTTGCCTTCGGCGCTGACGGCCTGCCCAGCTTCGCCCGGTTACAGAAGCGGATGCACGTCGGGCGGGCCGGTGAGGCGCAGCGGCTCAGCGGCACCGATCCGGTCCGGTACCTGATCTTCGATGTGTTGCATCTGGACGGCGAGGCCACCGTCGGGCTGCCGTACTCCGAGCGCCGCCGGCTGCTGGAGGGGCTGAAACTCGACAGCGCCGGCTGGCAGTGCCCACGCTACTTCGCCGGCAACGGGGCGACGCTGCTGCGGGCCAGCCAGGAGCTGCGGCTGGAGGGGGTGGTCGCCAAGCGGCTGGCAAGCACCTACCGGCCGGGCCGGCGCTCCCCGGACTGGCGCAAGATCAAGAACATCCGTACCCAGGAGGTCGTCGTTCTCGGCTGGCAGCCGGGCAACGGCCGGCGGGCCGGCACCGTCGGATCGGTGCTGGTCGGGGTGCCCGAGGGTCCCGCTTCCGACGGCCGGCCGGCAGCCGGCGAGCTGCGCTACGCCGGCAAGGTGGGGACCGGGTTCACCGAGGCGGCCCTGACCGCCCTGCACCGGCAGCTGCGGCCGCTGGCGCGTCCGACCCCGGCCCTGACCACCCCGCCACCCCGGCCCGACACCGCCGGCGCGCAGTGGGTCCAGCCGGTGCTGGTGGCCGAGGTCGGCTTCGGCGAGTGGACTCCGGACGGCCGGCTGCGACACCCGGTGTGGCGTGGCCTGCGGCCTGACAAGTCGGTGGACGAGGTCCGGCTGGAGAGCTGAGTGGGCCGTCAGGCTTGCAGTTCGGTGAGCACCAGCGGCAGCTGATCGAGCAGTTCGCGGGCCAGGAAGCCCAGCGAGCCGACCCGCGCGGCCAACCGGTCCCCGGCCGCGGCATGCAGGTAAGTGGCCCAGCAGGTCGCCTGGGCGAGTTCCACGCCGCGGGCCAGCAGGCCGACCAGCGCGCCGGCCAGCACGTCACCGCTGCCCGAGGTCCCCAGCCCTGAATGGCCGGCCGGTGCCCGCCAGCGGTCTCCGGCCGGCGTGACGATCTCGTTGTCGCTGCTGAGCACCGCCGCGTAGTGCTCGGCCAGCCGGCGCTGCGGATCATCACCGTCGCCGCCGTCGGATCCGGCGCCGGGCTCGTCGGTCGCGGCCAGCAGCCGTTCGAGCTCGTTGTGGTTCGGAGTGAGCACCAACCGGTCGCGCAGCGCGGCCAGCGTCGGTCCCGGCAGCTGGCCGAGGGCGCCGATGGCATAGGCGTCGAGCACGATCGGCACATCCTCGGCCGCGGCCGACACCAGGCCGGTGATCAGCTCGGCGGTCTGGTCGACATCGTCGAGCCCGGGCCCGATCAGGACTGCGGCGGCGCTGGCCAGCACCCGCTCGATCGCCTCGACCGAGCTGCCGGCCACCGAACCTTGCGAGGTCTCGGGCAACCAGAGCACGGCTGCCTCGGGCACCGCGGCCGCGACCGGGCCGGCCACCGACTGGCCCACCGCCAGGGTCAGCACGCCGGCACCGACCCGCAGTGCCGCCTGGCCGGCCAGCATCGCCGCGCCCGGGGTGCTGCGGGCACCGCCGACCACCAGCACCCTGCCCCGGCTGCTCTTGTCTCCGTCGGGCATCGGCAGCGGCCAGTCCCGCAGGCCGGCCGGCGTCAGGATGTTCTCAACGGGCGGCATCGATCTCTCCTGGGTGCTCGGTGGCGCGGGCGCCGAAGGCCTCGAGGTGCTGGTGGTCGTTGTAGACGGCCGTTCGCCAGCCGGGCTCGCCGTCGCAGCGGACCAGCCGGCTCACCGAGGCGTTGCTGACCGAGCCGCTGCGCGCGATCTCGAACACCCGCTCCTCGTCGAGCTGCTCGCACACGTAGCGAAAGAGCAGGATCACCGCGTCGTGCGAGACGATCAGCTGCCGGCCGCGCTGCGGCCCGCGGTCCAGGTCGGCCAGGAACGCCCTGATGCGCAACACCAGGTCGACCCAGGACTCACCACCGGGCGGGCGGTAGTAGAACTTGCCGAGCCAGCGGCGCCGCTGCGCCTCAGCCGGGAACTGGGTGATGACGCCGTGCCTGGTGAGCAGGTCGAGCACCCCGAGTTCGCGGTCGCGGATCCGCTCGTCCTGCCGGACCGCCGGCGGGTCGGGCAGCTCGGCGAGGGCGATCTGCGCGGTCTGGCGGGCTCGCAGGTACGGCGATGACCAGACGGTGTCGGGCAGCCGGTCGAGGTCGGCGGCCAGCCATCGACCCACCGCCCGGGCCTGCTGCATACCCAGCTCCGACAGCGGCACGTCGGCATCGCGCATCGGCATCGTGATCGACAGCGCTCCGCTGGACTCAGCCTCTTCGCGGGCGACATTGCCGATGCTCTCGCCGTGCCGGACCAGGATCAGCTCTGTAACGGCCATGCCGAAAGACGATAGCGGGCTGGCCCGCCGCCACCCGGTTGGGCCGCCGCCACCCGGTTGGGCCGCCGCCTGCGGGGCGCGGTCGCCGTCAGCGGCCGCGATCGCCGTCAGCGGCTCAGGAGTCGATCACGTCCGCCGGCTCCTGGCCGGTCTCGTTCACCCGGAGCGCGA
Organism: Jatrophihabitans sp.; assembly: GCA_035940975.1. Taxonomy (GTDB): domain Bacteria; phylum Actinomycetota; class Actinomycetes; order Mycobacteriales; family Jatrophihabitantaceae; genus Jatrophihabitans_A. The sequence goes on from DASZEI010000127.1 coordinate 4,814, forward strand.
TCTCGCGCAACTTCAACTGGCTGGCCTGCGATGCCCTGACCAGCAGGTCGAACGCGGCGGTCGCTCCGAGCCGGTGGCGTTCCATCAGGATGCCGACCGCCTGCCCGATCAGCTGCCGGCTCTTGATCGCCGCTCGCAGGTTGGCCTCGTTGTCGACCCGGGCCAGCGCGATGCCGACCTGTACCGCCAGCACCGGAACGAGCGAGGCTGCCGCCGAGTCGAAGGCGTGCGGCCGGCTGGCGTACAGGTTGAGCGCGCCGAGCAAGCCACGCGGGGTGGCGAGCTGGCAGGCCAGCAGGCTGCCGGCGCCGAGGGCCTGCGCCCGGACGGTCCAGGCCGGCCAGCGGGTCTCGGTGCTCATGTCGTCGATCAACAGCACCTGCCCTTCCCACAGAGCCTGCAGGCACGGCCCTTCACCGAGCTGGTACTGGGCGAGGTCGCACTCGGTCGCCAGCTCACCGGTCGAGCTCGGGCTGCGCAGCGTGCCGTCCTTGTCCACCAGCGAGATGCTGGCCTGCTCGGCACCCGCCACCGCGGAGATGGCGGCCTGCACCGCCTGGTCCAGCACGTCCTGGGCGCTGTGCTGGCTGGCCAGTACCGCGGCGAGCTCGGACAACTCGGTCAGCAGGCCGGTCGGTGAGCCGACCGGCTCGGCGCCGCTCCGGTCGTCGGGCTCGGGCGCGTCGGCATGCTCCGGTTCGCCGGCTGCCGGCACGCTGCGCAGGCCGTGGCGGGGGTCATCGGTCACCGGCCGCAGCTGCCAGCTGAGGGTGGCGCCGTCGGGTCGCAGCTGGGCCACCAGCCGGGCGGTGACCTCGACCTCCAGCAGGCTGCCGTCCGGCTGGACCAGGTTGGCCCGGCAGCTCGCCGCCTCGCCGCCGGAGCGGGTGAGCTGGGACAGCACGGTGCGGATCCGGCCCCGGTCGGCGACCACGAACTTGGTCGCCAGCGGCCGGCCGGCCCGCTGCCCTGACATCGAGTGGCCCAGCAGCGCCCGGGCGGCCGGATTGAGTTGCCGCACGATGCCGTGCTGGTCGGTGAGCAGGTAGGCCGTGCTGGTCTCGGCCAGCAGCAGCTCGTAGCTGGCCTGCGAGCGCAGCAGCGCCTCCCGGGCGGCTTCCAGCTCCTCGTGCTGGGCCCGCAGCTCCGCGTCGGCGACCACCAGCTGCTCGGCCAGCTCCGCGAGTTCGGCCAGCACATCCGCGTCCAGGGACGACCCGGGCGTTCCGGCCAGCGCTAGCAGCCGCCGCCGGGCGGTGAGTTCGGCGAGGAATCGGTTCAGCTCCGGTTCGGCGACCACGACGTTCCTCCCCTGCCGGCTGCCCCGTGCCAATGTGCACCCCAGCCGGCTGCCGCATTGTAGGAGAATCCGGCCGTCCTCGCACCGGCCGCCTGCCGGTGCCCGGTTCGCCACTGCCCGGTTCGCCGCTGCCACGCTCGCCGGACCCGTGAGCAGGGCAGCGCGCCGCTGGCAGAAATCCGGCGGACATGATCGGATAGAGCCAGCGAACCCACGCGCCCGCGACCTGTGCCTCAGTGCACAGCGCAACCGACCGGTCAGCCGAGGACGACAATGCCTTACGACCTGGTGGTGATCGGCGCGTCGGCAGGCGGAGTCGAGGCGCTGAAGAAGCTGGTCTCGAGGCTGCCTGAGGATCTGCCCGCCGCGGTGCTGGTGGTCTTGCACGTACCGCCCTACGGCAGCAGCGTGCTGCCCGCGATCCTGGACCGTGCCGGACCGTTGCCGGCCCGGCACGCCA
>DASZEI010000128.1:0-1534 GCA_035940975.1 Jatrophihabitans sp.
CGCGCAGCTGTGCTACTTCAACGCCGTCGCGCGGCTGTCGGTGGGGGTAGCCCTGCTGCTGGAGTATCTCGGCATCCTGCTGGTCGTCGGCTGGCTCTGGCTACGGCACGGGCGCCGGCCGCGGCGACTGACGGTGGCCGGCGCCGCCGCCGCGATCCTTGGGCTGGCTCTGGTGCTGGATGTGACCGGCAGCCATCACCTCGACCCGATCGGGGTGCTGTGGGGGCTCGGCGCGGCGGTCGGGCTGGCGGTGTACTTCTTGATGTCGGCGCAGGCCGATACCGCGTTGCGGCCGATCGTGATGGCCTGGGGCGGCATGGTTGTCGGCAGCCTGTGCCTGGTGGCTGTCGCGGTCCTCGGCGTGCTGCCGATCCACGCCAACACCCGGGACGTGCAGTTCCTGCATCACCGGACGAGCTGGCTGGTGCCCGTTCTCGGGATCTCTCTGGTGGCGGCGGTCTTCGCGTTCGCCGCCGGAATCACCGCCGCTCGTGCGCTCGGCGCGAAGCTGGCATCCTTCCTCGGCCTGAGCGAGGTGCTGTTCGCGGTGCTGTTCGCCTGGCTGCTGCTCGGCCAGTTGCCCGGCCCGTCGCAGATCGTCGGCGGCGCGTTTCTCGTCGGCGGGGTCGCCCTGGTGCAGTGGGACGAGTTGCGCCCGGCCGGGTCGAGCACGGCCCAGTCCCGTCCAGCCCAGTCCCGTCCAGGCCAGCCCCACCCGGCCGCCGGCACCCACGCCGGTTCTGAGGCCGGCCGGAGCCGCCCGCTGGTCGCCGCCGAGCCGGACTGCGGCTAGCCAGCCGGCGTGCTGCCCACGTCTCCATGGGACGGCCCGCGACCGGCGCGCACGAGCCCGCCTCGATCCGCGCCCGCCCCGCTGCCATCGCCATCGTTAACCGCGCCGCATAGCCTCGACCGGCGAGTCGCCCTGCCGGGAGGCCAGCCATTGGCCGAGAAGAACGGCGACGCGGCTTCGTGTGATTACACCCGTTCCCGTGCCTCGGTGGGGGAAACGCGACTGAGAATGCGGCGAAGTTTGAATATTCGAATCGAGAATCGGAAGACATGGCCGAGACTCGATCCTTTCTCTGCCTCTGCAAGCTCTGCGGCTAGGTCGCGCCTATAGATGGCACGCCAGACACCGGGGAGTCCGACGGCAATGACGATGCCAGCGATGAACCAGGCCAACTTGGAGTTCGGCTCATGAGACACCGCGTCGTCGGTAGAGATATCAGGCGCAGCTAGCAGCGATGCGGCAGCGGTGTCGTCAGTGCCGCGCCACGCGTGCACCAGGGCTAACATCCGCTCATACGGTCGCTGCGGGCCGATCAATATCAGAAGGCCTAGAGCCAGCAATGTCAGGACTAGCCAAACTGGCGCAGACATGAGCGATGCCATAACATCTAACTCTCTTCGCCTACATGACGGACAGCACTCCTGTACGCCGCACTGGTCGCAGGGGTATGGATTACTTGCCGAACGACGCAACCCAGCCGGGCCGAGCGGCCAGGCGTCTCAGCTAGCTCGCTCAGCAATT
>DASZEI010000129.1:0-8215 GCA_035940975.1 Jatrophihabitans sp.
CCTCTACGACTCCGAAACCGCCCGCCGAGCAGCACTACCAGCCTGGCTCCACTTCTACAATCACCACCGACCCCACAGCGCCATCGGAGGCCAACCACCAATCAGCCGACTGACCAACCTGCCTGGGCATCACAACTAGCCGAGGCCGGCTCAGCTACCGAGCGGCTGCTCGCCGGCCCCGGTCGCCGGGTCGGCGGTCACTACGGCGGGGATCGCCTGGCCGCCGCGGGTCTGCACCCAGTGCCAGGACGGCGGCAGGCAGCTGAGCACCAGCGCCAGCAGCGAGGCGCCCAGCACCACGGCCGGCACCTGCGGCTCACCGGAGCTGGAGTCGAGCAGCAGAGCCAGCGCGACGGCGAAGGTCACCGCCTGGCCGGCCGCGAACACCCAGCGGTCCCAGCCGTTGAGCAGCCGGCCCATCCCCCACAGCACGAAGATCAGGAAGCCGAGCGCGACCAGGCCCGCGACCAGCTCACCGGACCGGCTGCCGGTGATGTCGGGCTGGTCGACCTGGACGAAGCCGCCGCGGGTGATGAACAGGAACGAGTACACGATCAGGAACGGCACCACCACCGTGCCGGCCGCCACCGCACCGATCACGGTCGGCGGCGTACGGGTGGGGTCGGGCTCGCTCATCGCCCCGCCCTCCTCCTGTGCGCTCGCTGAGCCGGTGCTGCCGGTGCTGCCGGTGCTGCCGGTGCTGCCGGTGCTGCCGGTGTGAAACCTAGCCTGGGGCCAAGTCGATCACCGTGCAACCGCGCCGTGCGGCGGTGCTGAGCGCTCAGCAGGCGGCCAGGCCGCCGAAGTAGCCCTGGGTGAAGCGCTGGATGCGCTGCAACGCCGTGGTCCCGTGTGCGCCGTAGGCCTTGTCCGAGGGCACCAGCTTGATCACCGCCGAGGTCGCCTCGTCCATGTCCGGTGGGGAGAGCTGGAAGTCCTGGGAGCGGCCGCTGTTGATCGCGGCGGTGAACGCGCCGCTGTAGCAGCTGGCGGCCAGCAGCGCGTCCCGGTCCTCGGTCGAGGCGTGGAACAGTTGCGCTCGCACCGCCATGCTCCAGCCGTAGACGAACAGCATCCCCAGCGAGTAGTCGGCCGGCGCGTTGTCGATCAGCGTGATGTCGCCGCTGGACTTGTCCACCCGCTTGTCCGGCAGGCTGTTGTAGGCCTGCCGGGCGAACTCGTCGCTGAAGTAGACGTTGTTGCCGCCCGGGCAGTAGTTGAACTCGCTGTCCGGCACGTCCGGGCAGTCGGGGTTGCTGGTCTCGTCGACGCTCACGTCGCGCCACTGCTTGTCCACCGAGGCCGACGCCTCGCTCCAGAACCGGTTCAGCTCGTTCTGCAGGCTCGACTGGTCGGACGAGGCCGGCGTCGGGTCGATGATCTGGGCATAGGGCAGGTTGCCGCGCTGCAGGTAGTCGATGTCGGAGGTGAACGGGCGTTCGGTGAAACGTCGCTTCTCGAACTCCTCGCCGAAGCAGAAGGCGGTGCCGTTGGCGATCCCGTCGGCCATCGCCGAGAGCCGGTCGAAGCCGTTTCCGTGCGAGATCTGTTCTTCGCTCAGCGGCGGTGGATCGCGCACCTGCAGGTAGCCGAGCAGGGTGCTCTCCAGCTGCTGCTCGTTGATCGACACGTGTTCGGTCCGGCCGTCCTGGGCGGTGCTGATGAAGGCACCGGAGGCGCAGTCGGCCTGGGTCTCGGTGAAGATGGTGGCCGGACGGGCCTGGGAACTGCCGGACGCGGCGTCGAAGATGCCCAGCCGCTGCTGGACGGCGTGGCCCCACTCGTGCGCGATCACCGCGGTGATCATGAACGTGCCGTACTTCTCGGCCAGCTGGGCGACCAGGTGGTCGGAATTGCGGTCATAGACCACCGAATCGTCGGCGGTGCAGTAGAAGGCGTTGTTCTCCGCGCTGCTCGGGTCCTGGCGCAGGCAGGCGTTGCGGGTCAGCGCGCCGCGCACCTTGTCGCCGTCCACCGAGTAGATCCCGCCGCGCAGCTCCGGGTAGGGCTTACCCCCGGAGATCCGCGGGTAATTGGTGCGCCAGAAGGCCTGGACGTCGGCGATGGCGTTCTTGACGTCCTGGTCGAACCGGCTGTGCCCGTCATTGACGACCGCAACGTTCGCGCCCGGCTGCGAACCGCCGGCGCTGCTGGTGCTCTCGGGCAGCTTGAAGGAGACATCGCAGCCCGCCAGCACCAGGCTCAACGGCACCAACACTGCCATCAGTGTCAGGCGAACACGGAATGTCACTGGGATTCCCGGCTGGAAGGCCGCTGGGCGGTGCTGGCCGGCGGCGCCCGACGAACGCGGGCAGTAAATCCACGCTACCTGCCCGCGGGCCGGCTCGGCGTCGAACGTCTGCTGGATCGTTAGCCGCCGTCAGGCACCGGCCGGGCCGCCGTCAGGCAGCGGCCGGGCCGCCGGCCGAACCCGGTGCCAGCCGGACCGGGACGCCGGCCGCGGCCAGGCACTGCTTGACCTCGCCGATGCTGACCTGCTGGTAGTGGAACACGCGGGCCGCCAGCACCGCGTCGGCGCCGGCCGCCACCGCCGGCGGGAAGTGCCGCGCCGCGCCCGCCCCGCCGCTGGCGATCACCGGCACCGTCACCACCGCCCGGATCGCGGCGATCAGCTCCAGGTCGAAGCCGTTGCGGGTTCCGTCGGCATCCATCGAGTTCAGCAGGATCTCCCCCGCGCCGAGCTCGGCGGCCCGAGCCGCCCAGCGCAGGGCGTCGATGCCGGTGCCCCGGCGGCCGCCGTGCGTGGTCACCTCGAAGCCGGACTCGGTCGCCGCCGCCCCGGCCGGCACCCGGCGGGCATCCACCGACAGCACCAGCACCTGCCGGCCGAACCGGTCGGCGATCTCGGCCAGCAGGTCCGGACGGGCGATCGCGGCGGTGTTGACGCCCACCTTGTCGGCACCGGCGCGCAGCAGCGCGTCGACATCGGCCACCGACCGCACCCCGCCGCCCACGGTGAGCGGAATGAACACCTGCTCGGCGGTCCGCGACACCACCTCCAGCGTGGTCCGGCGACCGGCCGAGGAGGCGGTGATGTCGAGGAAGGTCAGCTCGTCGGCACCCTCGGCGTCGTAGCGGCGGGCCAGTTCCACCGGGTCACCGGCGTCGCGCAGGCCGGTGAAGTTGACGCCCTTGACCACCCGGCCGTCCGCGACGTCCAGGCAGGGGATGACACGGACCGCGACCGACACGCCGCCCATTCTGCCGGACCCGGCTCAGCCCGCGGCCACCGTGGCCAGTGCCTCGCGCAGGGTGAAGGCGCCGGCGTAGAGCGCCTTGCCCACGATCGCGCCCTCCACGCCGACCGGACGCAGCTCCGCCAACCGGCGCAGGTCCGCCAGCGACGACACCCCGCCGGAGGCCACCACCGGCCGGTCGGTGACCGCGCACACCGAGCGCAGCAGCTCCAGGTTCGGCCCGGTCAGGGTTCCGTCGCGGTGCACGTCGGTCACCACGTACCGGGCGCAGCCGTCGGCGTCGAGGCGGGCCAGCGTCTCGTAGAGGTCACCGCCCTCGGCCGTCCAGCCCCGGGCCGCCAGCGTGGTGCCGCGGACATCGAGGCCGACCGCGATCCGGTCGCCGTAGCGGGCGATCGCCGAGCGCACCCAGTCCGGGGACTCCAGGGCCGCGGTGCCGAGGTTGACCCGGGCGCAGCCGGTGGCCAGCGCCGCCGCCAACGACTCGTCGTTCCGGATCCCGCCGGACAGCTCCACCGCGATGTCCAGCTTCCCGGTCACCTCGGCCAGCAGCTCGCGGTTGCTGCCGCGCCCGAACGCCGCGTCCAGGTCGACCAGGTGCACCCACTCGGCGCCGTCCCGCTGCCAGGCCAGCGCCGCCTCCAGCGGGCTGCCGTAGCCGATCTCGGTGCCGGCCTCGCCCTGCACCAGCCGTACCGCGGTGCCGCCGGCGACGTCGACGGCCGGCAGCAGCACCAGCGGTGGATTCCGGTCGTTCATCTCCTGCTCCGATCTCCGAAGGCCAGCGCCAGGGCCGGAACGGCGATCACGGACACCAGCAGCACGCCGATCACCATGGCGATCGAGCGGGTCATCAGGTAGGTCAGCACCACCACGACCAGCAGCGCCGAGGCGATCACGGCGCGCCGTTCCTTGCGGCGGGCGCTGAGGGTGTCCCGCGGCTGGTTGCCGGGACGCCGGCCGAGCAGAGCCCGCCAGCGCGCCCGTCGCCGCCGGCGACCGGCCTCGGCGGCCAGTCGCTGCCGGTTCAGCTCCAGCCGCTGCTCGGTCAGCGCCTGGCGTTCGGCGCGCCGCTGGGCCCGTTGCTTGCTCATGACCGGCTCATCACCGGCTCATGACCGTGCGGCGGGCGGCCGGCGGCTGACCGTCCGGTGGTGAGCAGCCCGCCCGTCACAGGGTCCCCAGCCAGTTGGCCAGCAGTTGCGCCCCGGCGTCACCGGACTTCTCCGGATGGAACTGGGTCGCCGACACCGGCCCGGCTTCCACCGCCGCCACGAACTCCTCGCCGTGCTCGGCCAGGGTGGCCGCATACCCGGCCTGCGCGGTCCCCGGGTGCACCGCGTAGGAGTGCACGAAGTAGAACCGGGTGTCCTCCTCGACCCCGGCGAACAGCACCGAGCCGGTGGGCGGGCGCACCGTGTTCCAGCCCATGTGCGGGATGACCGGGGCGTGCAGCCGCTCGACCCGGCCGGGCAGCAGGTCCAGCCCGGGCGTCTGGACGCCGTGCTCGATCCCGGCCGTGAACAGCACCTGCATGCCGACGCAGATGCCGAGCACCGGCCGGTCGGCCCGCACCCGTTCGGCGAGGATCCGGGGCGCCTGCACCTGGCGCAGCCCCGCCATGCAGGCGGCGAACGCTCCGACGCCGGGCACCACCAGGCCATCGGCCTCGATCGCGGCCGCCGGGTCGGCGCTGAGCTCGACGTCGGCGCCGACCCGTTCCAGCGCCCGCACCGCCGAGCGGACATTGCCCGAGCCGTAGTCCAGCACGGTTACCTTGCTCATCTGCTACCGATGCCCATCCACCGGCTACAGCACGCCCTTGGTCGAGGGCACGCCGGACTGCCTCGGGTCCGGTTCGACCGCCGCCCGCAGCGCCCGGGCCACCGCCTTGTACTGCGCCTCGGTGATGTGGTGCCAGTCCCGGCCGGCGTGCACGGTGACGTGCAACGCCACCCGGGCGTGGTAGGTGAAGGACTCGAAGACGTGCCTGGTGAGGGAGGTGGCGTAGGCGGTGTCGCGCCCGAGCAGGTAGGCCGGCGCACCGTCGGGCTCGTTGTGCACCAGGTACGGCCGGCCGGACAGGTCGACCGCGGCCGAGACCAGGGTCTCGTCCATCGGGATGGTCGCGTCACCGAAGCGCCGGGTGCCCGCCTTGTCGCCGGCCGCCTCGGCGAAGGCCTGGCCGAGCGCGATAGCGGCGTCCTCGACGCTGTGGTGGGAGTCGATATGCAGGTCACCCTCGACGTGCACGGTCAGGTCGAACAGGCCGTGCTTGGCGAACGAGACGAGCATGTGATCGAAGAAGCCGACCCCGGTGCTGATGTCGGCGGTGCCGGAGCCGTCCAGGTCGATCTCGACCAGCACCTTGGTCTCGGTGGTGTTGCGCTCGATGCGCCCGGTGCGGTTCACGCGCGGTCCTCCTCGATCGATCCGATCAGCTCCTGCTCGGTCAGCTCCTGCAGGGCGGCGCGGAAGGCCCGCATCTCCTCGGGGCTGCCGATCGAGACCCGGAGCCAGCCGTCCGGACCCGTCTCGCGGACCAGCACGCCCCGATCGAGCAGACCCTGCCACACCGCGTGCCCGTCGGCGAAGGTGCCGAACAGCACGAAGTTGGCATCCGAGTCAGCGGCCCGCAGTCCCAGTTCGCGCAGCCAGCGCACCGTCGCGTCCCGCTCGGCCCGCAGCTGCTCGACCCGGGCCAGCAGTTCGGCGCTGTGGGCCAGCGCCGCCAGCGCGGTCGCCTGGCTGACCGCTGAGAGGTGGTAGGGCAACCGGACGATCCGGACGGCGTCCACCACCTCGGCCGAGGCCGCCAGGTACCCGAGCCGGCCACCGGCCAGCGCGAACGCCTTGCTCATGGTCCGGGTGACGATCAGCTGCGGGTACTCGGCGAGCAGGCTCACCGCGCTGGGCACGCCGGCCCGGCGGAACTCGGCGTAGGCCTCGTCGACGATCACCACGCCGGGCGCGGCGTCCAGGACGGCCCGCAGCTGGGAATGCGGCAGCGCGGTCCCGGTCGGGTTGTTCGGCGAGGTCAGCAACACCACGGACGGGCTCAGCCGATCGATCAGCCCGATCGCGTGCTCGAGATCGAGCCCGAAATCGTCGGCCCGCCGGCCGGTCACCCACCCGGTGTGGGTGTTGCGGGCGTACTCGGGATACATCGAATACGTCGGCGCGAACGACATCGCGGTGCGGCCCGGACCGCCGAAGGCCTGCAGCAGTTGCTGCATGATCTCGTTCGAGCCGTTGGCCGGCCACAGCTGCTCGGGCCCCAGCCGGCCGCCGGACTCGGCGTTGAGGAAGCCGGCGAGCGCGGCGCGCAGCTGGCCACATTCGCGGTCGGGGTACCGGTTCAGCGTTGCCGCGGCGGCGCTCACCGCGGCCGTGATGTCGGCCACCACCCCGGCCGAGGGTGGGTAGGGGTTCTCGTTGGTGTTCAACCGCACCGGCACGTCCAGCTGCGGTGCGCCGTAGGGAACCTGGCCGTGCAGCTCCGGACGCAGCGGCAGCTGCCAGACCGCGCTCGGCGAGCCGGTCATGACCGCGGCATCCGGGCGCTGACGGCAGCGCCGTGCGCCGGCAGGTCCTCGGCCTCGGCCAGTGCCAGGACGTGCGGGGCGACTTCCAGCAGCGCCTCACGGCTGTACTCGACCAGGTGCAGGCCCCGCAGGAAGGACTGCACGCTCAGCCCGGAGGCATGCCGGGCGGTGCATCCGGTGGGCAACACGTGGTTGGACCCGGCGCAGTAGTCGCCCAGCGAGACCGGTGAATGGGCGCCGACGAACACGCAACCGGCGTGCCGGACCCGCTCGGCCCACTTGCGCGGCTCGGCGGTGATCACCTCCAGGTGCTCGGCGGCGTAGGTGTTGACCACCTCCAGCCCCTGCTCCAGGTCGGCCACCAGCACGATTGCCGACTGCGGGCCGGACAGCGCGGTGCGCACCCGGTCGCGGTGCCGGGTGCGGGCCACCTGCTGCTCGACCTGCTCGGCGACGGCGTCGGCGAGAGCGGCCGAGTCGGTGACCAGCACCGAGGCGGCGGCCGGGTCGTGCTCGGCCTGGCTGATCAGGTCGGCGGCCACCTGGGCCGGGTCGGCGTGCCGGTCGGCCAGGATGGCGATCTCGGTCGGGCCGGCCTCGGCGTCGATGCCGACCACCCCGCGCAGCAGGCGCTTGGCCGCCGCGACGTAGATATTGCCCGGCCCGGTCACCAGGTCCACCGGCTCGATGCCGAACTCGGCGTCGCCGTAGGCCAGCAGCGCGATCGCCTGGGCGCCACCGACGGCGTAGACCTCGTTCACTCCGAGCAGCGCACAGGCGGCCAGGATCGCCGGGTGCGGCAGGCCACCGTACTGCTGCTGCGGCGGCGAGCAGACCGCCAGCGATCCCACCCCGGCCAGCTGGGCCGGCACCACGTTCATCACCACCGAGGACGGGTAGACCGCGATGCCACCCGGGACGTAGAGCCCCACCCGGTCCACCGGGACCCACTTCTCGGTCACGGTGGCCCCGGGACCCACCTGGACGTCGGTGACGGTTCGGCGCTGCTCGGCGTGCACGAGCCGGACCCGCCGGACGGACTCCTCCAGCGCCGCCCGGACCCCGCCGTCCAGTCCGGCCAGCGCCTGGGCCAGCGCCTCGGCCGGCACCCGGGGCTCGGGCACGTCCACCCCGTCGAAGCGGACGGTGGCCGCCCGGGCGCCGGCGTAACCCTGCTCGCGGACCGACCGGACCACCGGGCTGACCGCCTCCAGCGCCGAGCCGACGTCCACCGCGGCCCGCGGCAGCAGCCGGCGGAGCTGGGCGGGGCCGGCTGCGGTGGTGGACAGGTCGAGGAGGCGAAGCACCAGGCCAGTCTAGTGAGCCGGTAGCCGCCCGGGATGCCGTCGCGGTGCCGGCAGCGCGGGGGGCGAACCGGCCGGTAACCCGGCGGCGAACCGGCGCGCAGCCGGGCCGGAACCGCCGTACCGTGGGCGGGTGCCCCATCCGAGT
>DASZEI010000130.1:0-6455 GCA_035940975.1 Jatrophihabitans sp.
GGCCGGCAGCCGGGCGCTGCCGTCCAGCAGCCCGGCCGCCAGGTCCCCGTCGGCGGCCACCCGGTCGAGCACCTCGGCGATGTCGAGCTGGCTGAGCCCCGGCTCCGCGAGCTCGGCCCAGGTCCGCGGCGCGGCGACCCAGGGCCGGGCCCGGCCGCGCAGCGAGTACGGGCAGATCGTCGTCTTGGCGGGGTTGTTCTGGCTCCAGTCCAGCAGCACCTTGCCAACCCGCAAGGCCTTGGTCATGTTCGACAGCAGCAGCTGCGGATGGCTCCTGGCCAGCGACTGCGCCAGCCGCTTGGCATAGCCGCTCACCTGGTCGGCCGGCTGCGAACCGTCCAGCGGCACGTAGAGCTGCAGCCCCTTGCTGCCGCTGGTCACCGGAAACGCCGTCAGGCCGTCCTCGACCAGCCGGTCGCGGATCAGCAGGGCTGCCTCGGCGCATTCGGCCAGGCCGGCCGGCGGTCCGGGATCCAGGTCGATCACCAGCCGGCTGGGATGGCGGACCGCGCCGCGCGGGCCCACCGTCCACTGCGGCACGTGCAGTTCCAGGGCGGCCAGGTTCACCATCCAGATCAGGTCGGCGGTGCTGCGCAGCACCGGAAAGGTGAGCGTCTCGCGGTTGCGGGACGAACCGGGAGTGGGCAGCGTGACGGTGCGCAGCCAGGACGGCGCGTAGCTCGGGACGTTCTTCTCGTAGAACGGCTTGCTGTCGACGCCGTCCGGCCACCTGATCCGGGTCACCGGCCGGTCGGCCAGTTGGGGCAGCAGCACCGGGGCGATCCGGGCGTAGTAGTCCAGCACCTGAGCCTTGGTGGTGCCGGCTTCGGGGTAGAGCACCTTGTCCAGGCGCTTGAGCTTGAACTGGTGGCCGTCGACGCTGATCAGCTGGTCCTCGGGCTCAGGACTCACGCCGCACCTCGGCAGGGTCGCAATCGGTCCGGACGCCCCGGAAGACCGGCTGGCGCAACCGGTCACCGGTCGTCCAGCCGAGATGGTGCACCTCGATCACCACGGTCGGCTCGCACCAGACGGCGCCGGCCGCGTCCAGCCGGGGGACCTCGGTGCTGAACGGCGAGCGGGCCAACCGCAGCGGCCCGAGCAGCCGCTTGAGGTCCTGGCCGGCGGCCCGGCTGATCCCGCTGCCGACCCGGCCGGCGAAACTGACGCCGCCCGAGCCGTCGGGCATGCCCAGCAGCAGGGCGCCGATCAGCTCCGGGGAGCCGGTCTCCGGCCGCCAGCCGCCGACCAGGCAGGTCTGGTGGAACCGGTGCGCGGTCTTGATCCAGTCGGGGCTGCGCCGGCCGGGCTGGTAGGTCGACTGGCGGCGCTTGGCCACCACTCCTTCCAGCCCCTGGTCCAGCGTCGCCGCCAGCAGGGCCGGGCCGTCGTCGTAGACCGGTGAGCTGCGCCAGGTCAGCTCGGGCAGGCTCAGCCGGTCGAGGCTGTTGCGGCGCTCGGTCAGCGGGCGCTGCGTGAGGTCGACGCCGTAGAGCCGCAGCAGGTCGAAGGCCATCACGGTGACCGGGTGCGCCTGGGCCAGCTCGCGGGCCCGCCGCTCGTCGCCGACGTGCATCCGGTCGGCGAGCGCGGCGAAGGACGGCACCCCCTCCCGCAGGGCGATGATCTCGCCGTCTATCAGGGCGTCCTTGACGCCGGCCGTCACCGACACCAGTTCGGGAAAGCTCACGGTCACATCCCGGCCGGTGCGCGACACCAACCGCAACCCGGATGCGGTCACATCGGCCAGCACTCGCATACCATCCCACTTGACTTCGTGCTGCCAGTCCTTGCCAATTGGCTGTGAGCCCGGTGTGGCGAGCATCGGTCGCATAGGCTCATGCTGCCTGTGAGGACAAGTCGGCACCACCGTGAGGAGTAGGAATGAGAGCCATCTGGAAAGGTGCGGTGTCTTTCGGGCTGGTCAACGTCCCGGTGCGGTTGTTCGCCGCGACCGAGGAGAACGATATCCGCTTCCACCAGGTGCACCGCGAGGACGGCGGCCGGATCCGTTACAAGCGGACCTGCAGCATCTGCAACGAAGAGGTCGCGTTCGAAGAGATCGCCAAGGGCTATGAGACCAGTGACGGCCAGCTGGTGATCCTCACCGACGAGGACCTCGACCAGTTGCCGGTCGCCACCAGCCACGAGATCGACGTGGTGGAGTTCGTGCCGAGCAACCAGGTCGACCCGATCCTGTTCGCCAAGACCTACTACCTCGAACCGGACGCCAAGGCGGCCAAGCCGTACGCGCTGCTGCGCGAGGCCCTGATCGAGACCGAGCGGATGGCGATCGTCAAGGTCGCGCTGCGGCAGAAGGAGACGCTGGCCGTGCTGCGGGTCCGCGACCGGGCGATCCTGCTGCAGACCATGCTGTGGCCCGACGAGATCCGCAAGCCGGACTTCGCCGTCCTCGACACCGAGGTGGAGTTGCGCCCGCAGGAGCTCAAGATGGCCGCCTCGCTGGTCGAGAGCATGGCAGCCGACTTCGAGCCGGAAGGGTTCACCGACAGCTACCGCGAGGCGGTCATCGAGCTGATCGACGCCAAGCTCGAACGCGGTGAGTCGGCGCAGCTGCCGGCCACCGACAAGAAGGCCAAGGCCGGCAAGACGGGTGAGGTGGTGGACCTGCTCACCGCCCTGCAACGCAGCGTCGACCGGGCCCGTGGAGTGGACACCGAGGACACCGCCGCGGACGGTGCCGCCGATCAGGCCGAGGCAGAACCGGCCAAGCCCGCGAAGAAGGCCGCGGCCACCAAGTCCGCCCCGGCCAAGAAGGCTGCGGCCACCAAGTCCGCCCCGGCCAAGAAGGCACCCGCCAAGAAGGCCGCCCAGGCGAAGAAGGCAGCGTCGAGGAGCGCCTGAACCCACCGCGGAGGCGTGATCCTTGCTACCGTAGGAGCCATGTCGAGCTGCCTGGTGCCCGCCCAGCGCAGCTGGCGGCCGTCCGTGTAACGGACGGCTCGCACCCACCCTGATCGTTTCACTTGGGGCCGTCCCGCCGGACGGCCCTTTGTGTTGTGCTCCCGGCTGGGACTGCCCCTCCTGTCCAAGGAGGAAATCTCGATGACCACAGCGACGACCGCGCCGGCGGCGAGCCCGGCGGCGCAAGCCGGGCCGGTGGTGCCCGGCCGGGTGCTGACCGGCGACCGCCCGACCGGCGGCCTGCACCTGGGGCACTACTTCGGGACCCTGGCCAACCGGGTCAGGTTGCAGCGGCAGGGCTGCGAGCTGTTCGTGGTGGTGGCCGACTACCAGGTCATCACCGACCGGGACCGGCCGGTGGACCTGCCCGAGCTGCGCACGTCGATGGTGCTGGACTACCTGGCCTGCGGCATCGACGCCGACACCAGCACGATCTTCGCGCACAGCGCGGTGCCCGCCCTCAACCAGCTGCTGCTGCCCTTCCTGTCCCTGGTGAGCACCGGCGAGCTGGACCGCAACCCGACCGTGAAGCAGGAGATCCGGACCGCCGGCCGGTCCTCGGTGAGCGGGCTGATGATGACCTATCCGGTCCACCAGGCCGCGGATATCCTTTTCTGCAAAGCAGATCTGGTGCCGGTCGGCAAGGACCAGCTGCCGCACCTGGAGCTGACCCGGTCCATCGCACGCCGGTTCAACGAGCGTTACGGCCCGGTCTTCGGCCTGCCCGAAGGGTTGCTCGGCGAGGTCGGCACGCTGCTGGGACTGGACGGCCGCAAGATGTCGAAGAGCCTCGGCAACGGAATCGCGCTGTCCGACGGCCCGGATCGGGTGGCCGCCAAGATCCGGGCTGCCCGGACCGACTCCGAGCGGCGGATCAGCTACCAGCCGCGGAGCCGGCCGGAGGTGGCCAACCTGCTGGTGCTGGCCGGGTTGTGCCAGGGACAGGATCCGCGGCTGATCGCCGAGCGGATCGGCACCGGGGGAGCCGCGGAGCTCAAGCGGGTGGTGACCGACTCGGTCAACGACCTGCTCGCCCCGATCCGGGCCAGGCGGGCCGGCTACGGCCCCGCCGATGCCGTCCGGATCCTGCGCCGGGGCGCCGACCGGGCCCGCGAGATCGCCGATCGCACCCTGGCCGAGGTCAACACCGCGATGAAGATGGGCTGATCGGAGGGGGCCGGCTGTCGTACTGTCCATCTTCACCAGCCAGCAAGTCGTGGCCTGATTCCGGACGGAGATCAGCATGCAGAAGGCTCGCGCCGAGGCGTTCAGTGACGGCGTTCTCGCGGTGGCGATCACGCTGCTCGCCCTGGACCTGCGCGTCGAGGCGGGCGGTGAGCAATCCCTGGTCCATCAGCTTGGCCAGAACTGGCCCAGCTTCGCCGCCTACCTGGTCAGCTTCTTCGTCATCGGCGTCATCTGGGTGAACCATCACGCCCTGTTCGCGCTCGTCAACCGGGTCGACCGGGTACTGCTGTTCGAGAACCTCGTGCTGCTGATGTTCGTGACGACGCTTCCGTTCACGACCGCGACCATGGCCGACTTCCTGCGCGAGGGCGGCAGCAACGCACGGTGGGCAGTGGTGCTGTACGGCATCTCCAACATCGGGATGGCCTTCGGCTTCACGGCCATGCTGAGCCGGATGGTTGGTCACGGGTTGCTGGTGCATCCCGTGCCGCGCGACGTAGGCAGGCGGGCGGTCCGCAGGTTCGGGCTGGGGACCATCGCCTACCCGGTCGCTACCGTGGCGGGCCTGCTCTGGCCGCCGCTGATCCTGATCGCGATCGGGCTGCTGGCGCTCTACTACATGGCGGAGCAGACCCCGATCCTGCCGCCGGAGCCGGTCCGGTAACGCGGCCGGCTTCCGCCGCCCCTGGACTGTGCGTACTGTGTGTGTATAGCTACGCATACGAAGGCGGTGTTGTGCCATGGGCCGAGCGAACGTCTACCTGCCCGACGACCTGGAGCGCCGGGTGAAGGCTGCCCAGATCCCGATCTCGGAGGTGTGCCAGCGCGCGTTGCTGGCCGCCGTGGAAGCGGCTGAGGGCGCCGGCCACCCGTTCGGCCCCGAGATCAGCCAGCAGTTCCAGCGCGGCTGGCAGGCCGGGCTGCGCTGGACGGAGCAGGCCTCCCACGAGGCGCTGCTGACGCTGCTGCGCGAGCAGCGGCTGGCTGAGATCCCGGCCGAGATGCTACCGGCCGACCTGTACTCGCTCACCCAGGAGCAGGCATTGGCCTGGGAGGCGGGCTTCTGCGAGGCGGCCCGGGCCACGGTCCGGATCCCGCTGCCGGCCACCGCCGCCGAGGTGGTGGTCGAGCCGGCACCGCAGGCCGCACCTCAGCAGGAAGCGGATCAGCAGGCGGCACCGGAGCAGGGGGCCGATCAGCAGGCGGCAGCGGACCAGCCGACCGGCGCGGACGCCGAACCGTCCAGCGGGCCGGTCGACGCCGAGCCTGCCGAACCGAGCCAGGCGTCCGGCGGCACCCGCCAGATCGAACTCGGCGACGGCTCGGGATGCCAGATCGGCGTCACGCTGGACGGCCACCGGGTGTGCTTCGACCCGCACGCGGCGCTGCGCGCCGGCAAGAGCCCGGTGTTCGCCGTCCTGGGTCACGCCGACGAGCGGACCCGGCTGGTGCTGAGCATCGCCCAGGACGCCGCCGCTCGCGGCACCGGTGTGGTGCTGGTCGACCTGTCCGGTCAGCTCACCTCGCGGGCCGCGGGGCTCGGCAAGAACGTCCGGATCGTGCACCGGCCGCAGGCGGCGGTGCCCCGCCTGGAAGACCTGGTACAGGGCGCGGTGGGCCTCGGCGGGCTGTGGGAGACCGTCGCGGGCCTGTCGCGCGGCACCGGGTTGGCGCAGATGTTCACCGGTGGCGGCGACGAGCGGATCGAGCCGGGTTACGTCACGGTCATCGGGCTCTCCGATGCCGGCCAGTTGGGCGCCGCGCTGCCCGCCATGCAGCTGCTCAGCCAGCTTGCGTCCAAAGCGGACTTTCCCCGGCTGCTGCACGTGGATCTGCCGGCCGGCATGACGGTGCCGGTGCCGTTCGCGTCCCGGCTGGGCCGGATCGTGCGGACCGCGCGGCAGCAGAACGCCGCCGTGGGGCTCTCGGCCGAGAGCGCCGACATCGTGGGACAGCTGGCCGGCGGCGGCGCGCTGCTGTCCACGGCGATCGCCTTCGCCACCAGCAGCCCGGCCGAGGCCGACCGGTTGCGCAACCTGCTGGGGGCGGACGCGCCGATCCTGCTGAACCCGCCCGGGGCCTCCATCCAGTCCAGTGACGAGACCTGGGCCGCGATGCGTGACCTGCACGGCCGGCTCGGCCAGGTCCGGATGGAAGGCTGGTGAGCCCGCCGGCACGCCGCCCTGCTGTGAGCTAGTCCGGGCTAGTTGTGATGCCCAGGCAGGTTGGTCAGTCGGCTGATTGGTGGTTGGCCTCCGATGGCGCTGTGGGGTCGGTGGTGATTGTAGAAGTGGAGCCAGGCTGGTAGTGCTGCTCGGCGGGCGGTTTCGGAGTCGTAGAGG
>DASZEI010000131.1:0-2275 GCA_035940975.1 Jatrophihabitans sp.
GTGCCCCGGATCGGCGAGGTGCCCAGCGGACGCGGCTTCATCGCCAATCCGGGCTACTGCAGCGTGCCGGAGGCCGAGCGGGCGATCAGCCGGCTCCGGCAGGAGCTGGACCGTGCGGAGGCCGGCCGATGACAGTGCCGATCCGTCCTGAACGGGACCGTCGGCGCCGGGTGCTGCTGGCCCCGGTGACGGTCAGCCCCACCAAGCCGCTGACTCCGACCCACCTCAAATTGCTGCTGTCGATGGACGTGCTGCACCGCGCGACGGCCACCTTCGCCGACCTGACGCACGTGTACCACCCGCTGGCGCACGCCGGCAGCCGGCAGGTGGCCGGGTTCTGGGAGTACCTGGACCGCCTGCATCCGGGGCGGGATTTCAGCGGGTGCGGCGAGCAGGAGATCGGCGAGCTGTACGGGCAGTTCCAGCGTGCCGAGCGGGTCGGCTACCGCGCCCTCGAACCGCTGGTGCGGCGGGCCGGCACCGGCTGGGCACATCCGGCCAGCACGCGCCTGCAGGAACTGTGGGAGGGCCACTTCCGGCTGCTCGGCATGCTGGAACCGACGCTGGGCCGCACCGGTCCGGCTCCGCTGGCCGCGGACGAGCTGATCGAGCTGCTGGTGCGCCACGACCTCTGCATCGACGGGCGCCCGTTCGGTGCCCCGGTGTACCTGGACGCGACGGTGGCCGGACTTCCGCTGCGGACGATGATCGGCTCGGACGGGCACGCCAACTACCTGCTGTCGACGCTGGCCGAGCTGGTGCCGCAGCTGGCCGATCACGACTGCGTGGTGCTCGCCCACGACGTCGAGATCCGCGCCGACTACCGGACCGTCGCGCACGTGCTGGCCGCGCTGGGAGCCGAGGTGTGGCGGCTGGAGTTCCCCAGGGTGCCGCTGGACGGCGTCGCCCGCTCCACCCGGTTCGGCGGCTGGCAGGGATACACCGTCGACGCGCTGGCCGGGCCACTGGTCGCCGAGTTCGGCGCGCCGGCCTTCGCGCTCGGCCTGCGGCTGTACCTGGTGGCCGGCCTCGGGCGCACCGCGCCGGACTCGTTCTCCCGACGGCACCTGCGGCGCTGGACCCAGCGCGCCGACCGGCTGCTCGCCGAGCACGCCGGCCGGGCCGAACCGGCCGGCGACCTGTCGCTGCTGGCCGGCCGGCTGCCCTACGTGGACCCCTACCGGCTGATCACCGTCCTACTGAGCAGGCAGCCGGCGGTGCCGCCGGCGGAGCTGCTCGGCGTGCTGCTCGGACCGGCCGAAACCAGCGCGGCGGGCTCCGCGGCATGAGAAGGGCAACCGCGATGTCAATCGTTCCGGACGGCTCCGCACCGCCGGTCCCGGTGCCCGGATTGAGCTTCGCGGGCTCGGTGGACCGGGCGCTGCTGCACCGGCGCAACCCCAGCGAGGCGTTCCTGAGCGATGCGGTCCGGACCGGCCCGGACAGCTTCGTCGCCGCGGCGCTGCTGCCGCCGGCCCATCCGCACTACGCCGGGCACACCGGACCCAGCCGGCACCGGGACCCGATGCTGCTGCTGGAATGCGCCCGGCAGGCCGAGACCTACGCCGCGCACGCCCTGTTCGGCGTCGAGCCGGACGCGCACTTCGTGCTGCGCGGCTGGTCGGCTGAGTTCACCGGGGCGTTTGCGGGCGGCGCCGTCGCGGGACCGACCGAGCTGCTGATCAGCGCGGTCACCAGCAACGCCCGGCTGGTCCGGGACCGGATCCGCGGGCTGGACTACCACCTGCGGCTGTGGGTCGCCGGCGCCCCGGTCGGCCAGGTCCGGATGGAGGTCGGCTACCTCGGCCACCCGGCCTACACCGTCATCCGGGCCCGCGAGCACCCCGGCGCGCTGCCGTCCTCCGACCGGCTGGTTCCGGCCGGCGGCTGCCCGGTGGCACCGGCCCGGGTCGGCCGGCTCCGGGCCACCGACGTCGTGCTGCTCGACGTGGTCAGCGGCGCCGGGACGGTCAGCGCCATCCTGCGGGTACCGGTGGACAACCCCAGCTTGTTCGACCACGCCCAGGACCACATCCCGGCGATGGTGCTGGTCGAAGCGGCGCGGCAGCTGGCGGTGCTGGCGACCGGGGAGTGGGGCGGCGGCGCACCGGACCGTACCGAGATGGCGGCGATGAGCTCGTCCTTCAGCGCCTATGCCGAGCTGGCCGAGCCGATCGAGTTGACCGCGACGCCGGTGCCCGCGGCGGCCGGCTCGCCGGTCGAGGTGCGTTTCGTCCAGGCCGGATCACAGATCGCGCAGGCCCGGGTCGCGCTT
>DASZEI010000132.1:0-1638 GCA_035940975.1 Jatrophihabitans sp.
CCAGCTCGGTGACCTGGGCAATCTCGGTCGGGTCGGCGAACGTCTGACCGGCCAGGGCGTGCCGGCGGAAGATCCGCCACCAGGCCTCCTGCAGGTTCAGCCAGCAGGCGCCCTTGGGGATGAACACCTGCTCGAGGCGCGGATGCCCGGCCAGCCAGGCCCGGGTGGCGACGCTGGAATGGCTGGACAGGTTATCGGTGATCACCGCCAGGGTTCCGGTCGGGTTGACCTGCTCGAGCCGGGCGAGGAACGCCTGCCAGTGGGCGCTGTTGCGCGACGGCGCGCAGCACGTCACCGCCTGTCCGTCGCTGATCCGCACCCCGCCGTAGATCCAGGTCTTCTCCGGGCCGCGGCTGTAGGTCAGCGGTGCCTTCACCCGGTGGCCGTCCGGGCTCCAGCCCGGCGGCGGGTCGAAGGTGCGCGGCGTCACCGGGCCGAGCTCATCGGCGGCGATGACCGTGGTGTCCGGCGGTGGGTGGGTGTAGTAGTCCACGACCCGCGTTCTTTTGGGCCGAACTCCGGATCGGCGCTGCTGGCCCAGGATCGGGGGCGACGCCAGCGCACGCCCTCGGCCAGCAGGATGCGGCGCACCTGGGAGCGGGCGATGGCGATGCCGGCCGCCCGGGCGGCGGCGGTCAGCGCGTCCAGGGTCCACACCGCCGGCCCCGCCGGATCGGCGGCAGTGAGTTCGCCGGTGTCGTCGCGGATTAGCCGTCCCGGCGGCGGGCCGGCCACCAGGGCGATCAGCTGCGAGCGCTGGGCCTGGCCGATCCGGGGCTTGCACCCGACCCCGGGCCGGTCGCCGAGCCCGTCGAGGCCCTCGGCGGCGAAGCGGGCCAGCCGGTAACGCACCGCCTTCTGGCTGCACCCCAGCGCCGCGGCGAGGGCCGGCACCCGCAGCCCGTCCCAGGACATCGCGATGATCTGCGCCCGCCGGATCCAGTCCGCCGGGGCGTGCCGCGCCCCGGCCAGCTTGCGGATCCTGCGCTCCTCGGCCGCGTCGAGCGGCGGACGGGCGAACAGCAGCTTCGGCATGGTCGATCACCACCACGGCACCAACCTCGGGACGTCTAATTCAACCCCTCATTGAGGAACGCAGCATTAAGCCACGCACACAGGAGGTGTCCTTGAAGCCACCCTCAGGGCGAGCCGGCGGGTGGTGTCCCCAAGCGGCCCACTTGGGGACATCGCCCAAGGTGCCCGCTCCGATGCGCGGATGCGAGTAGCGTCAGGGTGAGACGTCGGATGCGCCGGCGTCGAGGGCGCGTCACACAGTCGGCGTGTCCGCGCACGGACCCCAGATCGAGGTCCGCGGCCGAGGCACCCACCCCGGTATCAGCAGTCCGGAGGCCGTGCCGTGGTCAGTGCCGAAAACCCGCAACCGGCGAATGCCACCGAGGCGCTGGAGCGCCTGGGCCGGTTGTCCCTGCGCGACCTGTCGATGGAGGGATTGCTGCAGACCGTGGCTGACCTGACCAAGACGGTGATGCCGGGTCACACCGAGGTGTCGGTGTCGCTGCTGGTGAAGGACAGCCCGAGCACGGTGGCCTCCACCGGGCAGTTGGCCACCGACCTGGACGAGTCCCAGTACGAACGCGGCCACGGCCCGTGCCTGCACGCCGCCCGCACCGGTGAGCT
>DASZEI010000133.1:0-11713 GCA_035940975.1 Jatrophihabitans sp.
CTGTCCCAGGAGGAGGGTGTCAACCTGGCCGGCATCAAGCGCATCCTCCAGTTGGAGAACGAGGTGCACGAGCTGCGCACCCGGCTCGCGGAGGTGGAGGAGGACCGGCGCCGCTCCGGCCGGGCCGAGGCCAAGCTGCGAACCCGGCGGCTGTTCGCGGCCGGGCCGGCCGGCGACATCGTCTCAGTTCCGATGGGCCGGCCGTTCTACGACCCGTCCACCGCCCTGGTCGTCTGGCGCCCGCGAAGCTGATCGACGCGTCAGCGGATCGGCCGGTGCGTGTACCCGACGAGGATGTGGGTGCTCAGCGCGGGCATTCCGTCGAGCGGTGCCCCGGGGTCGGTGGGCGCGACGCCGCCCGCTGCGATCCGGTCCAGCGTCCGCAGCCCGACCGGCAGGATCCGGCCGAAGATGGTGTAGTTCGGCCGCAGCCTCGAGTCCTTGTAGACCAGGAAGAACTGGCTGCCGTTGGTGTCCGGGCCGGCGTTGGCCATCGCCAGCGTGCCGCGGGCGTAGACCCGCCGCGGGCTGTCGGCCGGATCGCCCGGCCAGATCGGCAGGTCGGTCGGCAGCTCGTCGCGGTACCGGTAGCCAGGCCCGCCCTCCCCGGTGCCGCTCGGGTCGCCGCACTGCAGCACCGACAGCGTCGGGTAGGTCGTCAGCCGGTGGCAGATGGTGTCGTCGTAGAACCCGGACGTGAGCAGGTGCAGGAAGCTCTGCACCGTGCACGGCGCCTCGGCCCGGTCCAGCAGCATCGGGATCGGCCCACGGTTGGTGACGAGCGTGACCAGCACCTTGCCGTGGTCCGGGGTGCGCTGCGGGTCCGGCGGCAGCGACACCGGCCGCACCGCCGGGTCGTCCGGGGTGGGCGTGTACTGGCACGGACCCTGGGTCGGGCCGCTGCTGCTGGCAACCGCCTCGGCGGTCGCGGGTACGAGCCCGAGGAACAGGGTGGTGGCGGCGATGAGGCCTGCGAGGCGGCGTAGCTGCGGCATGACGGGATTCTCCCTCTCCAGTGGGATGCCCTGGATTGTGGCAGCTCATCGCCGTGCTGGATAGCGGAGGTGGGCACCGGGCAAGCCTGCCGGGGACGCGTCGAGCAGGGTTGCCTCCGGTTCGCTCATCGGCACCGGATCCGGGATGGCGTACACACCCTCTATCGGATCGGTTGGGCAGTATCCCGGAATTCGTACCGAAGCCTTCGCTCCTCACCGGTGTGCCAGGTCGGATCCCGGCGCAATCACGACAGAAGATGGGGTACGCGCTAGAGTTGAGTGGAACAGACTCAAGTTGTCGGACGTTGAACAGATCGAAGGCCGGCCACGCGCCGGTCGCCTGCATTCCAAACCACAGTCGAGTAAGCAACGAGGTAGAAACAGCTATGGACCTGACCACCCGAAGCCAGCAGGCCGTGTCCACGGCCGTGAAGACAGCTGCCGACAAGGGCAATCCGGCCGTAGAGCCCGCCCACCTCGCTGCCGCCCTGCTCAGCGACGAGCAGGGCCTGGCGCGTCCGATGGTGCAGGCGGTCGGTGTCGACCCGGCGACCCTGAGCCGTGAGATCGGCGCACTGCTGAGCGCGCTGCCGGCCGCCGCCGGTTCGACGGTGTCGGCCCCGCAGCCGTCCCGCAACCTGCTCAATGTGCTGGCCGCCGCCGAGCGGATCGCCAAGGACGCTACCGACGAGTACGTCTCGGGCGAGCACCTGCTGATCGCGCTGTCCGAAGTGCCGTCCGAGGTCGCGAGCACGCTGACCCGACTCGGCGCCAACCCCACCGCGCTGCGCGCCGCGCTGACCCAGGTGCGTGGCTCGACCCGGGTCACCAGCCCTGACCCCGAGGGCACCTACCAGGCGCTGGAGAAGTACGGCGTCGACCTGACCGCCGCCGCCCGCGAGGGCAAGCTCGACCCGGTGATCGGGCGGGACGCCGAGATCCGGCGGGTCGTCCAGGTGCTGTCGCGGCGTACCAAGAACAACCCGGTGCTGATCGGCGAGCCCGGCGTCGGCAAGACCGCCGTCGTCGAGGGACTGGCCCAGCGGATCGTCGCCGGTGACGTGCCGGAGTCCCTGCAGGGCAAGCGGCTGGTCTCGCTCGACCTCGGCGCGATGGTCGCCGGAGCCAAGTACCGCGGCGAGTTCGAGGAGCGGTTGAAGGCGGTGCTGACCGAGATCAAGGACTCGGCCGGCCAGATCCTGACCTTCATCGACGAGCTGCACACCGTCGTCGGGGCCGGCGCCACCGGCGAGGGCGCCATGGACGCCGGCAACATGCTCAAGCCGATGCTGGCCCGTGGCGAGCTGCACATGGTCGGCGCCACCACGCTGGACGAGTTCCGCGAGCACATCGAGAAGGACCCGGCCCTGGAGCGGCGGTTCCAGCAGGTGCTGGTCGGCGAGCCGTCCGTCGAGGACACCATCGGCATCCTGCGCGGCCTGGCCGGCCGGTACGAGGCGCACCACAAGGTGCAGATCTCCGACAGTGCCCTGGTCGCCGCGGCGACCCTGTCCGACCGTTACATCACCTCGCGGTTCCTGCCCGACAAGGCCATCGACCTGATCGACGAGGCCGCGTCCCGGCTGCGGATGGAGATCGACTCGCGCCCGGTCGAGATCGACGAGCTGCAGCGCTCGGTGGACCGGCTGAAGATGGAGGAACTGGCGCTGTCGAAGGAGACCGACCCGGCCTCGGTGGCCCGGTTGGAGGTACTGCGGGCCGAGCTTGCCGACCGGACCGAGGCGCTGGACGCGCTGAACGCCCGCTGGGAGCGGGAGAAGTCCGGGCTGAACCGGGTAGGTGAGCTGAAGGAGAAGCTGGACGAGTTGCGCACCCAGGCCGAGCGGGCCCAGCGGGAAGGCGACTTCGAGACCGCGTCCCGGCTGATGTATGGCGAGATCCCGCAGACCGAGAAGGAGCTGGCCGAGGCGGCTGCCGCCGAGCAGCCGGCCGATGTGATGGTCAAGGAGGAGGTCACCGCCGACGACATCGCCGAGGTGGTCAGCGCCTGGACCGGCATCCCGGCGGGCCGGCTGATGGAGGGTGAGACCGCCAAGTTGCTGCGGATGGAGGAGGCCCTGGCGCTGCGGGTGAAGGGCCAGAAGCAAGCCGTGCAGGCCGTCTCGGACGCGGTGCGCCGGGCCCGGGCCGGCATCAGCGACCCCAACCGGCCGACCGGCTCGTTCCTGTTCCTCGGCCCGACCGGTGTCGGCAAGACGGAGCTGGCCAAGGCACTGGCCGCGTTCCTGTTCGACGACGAGCGCGCGATGGTCCGCATCGACATGAGCGAGTACTCCGAGAAGCACTCGGTGGCGCGGCTGGTCGGTGCCCCGCCCGGTTACGTCGGCTACGACGAGGGCGGCCAGCTGACCGAGGCGGTGCGCCGCCGGCCCTACTCGGTGGTGCTGTTCGACGAGGTCGAGAAGGCACATTCGGACGTCTTCGACATCCTGTTGCAGGTGCTCGACGACGGCCGGCTGACCGACGGCCAGGGCCGGACGGTGGACTTCCGCAACGTGATCCTGGTGCTGACCTCGAACCTGGGCTCGCACATCCTGGTCTCGGAGCTGGACGACGCCTTGAAGAAGGACGCGGTGCTCGACGCCGTCCGGTCGCACTTCAAGCCGGAGTTCCTCAACCGCCTCGACGACATCGTGGTGTTCGACCCGCTGACCACCGCCGAGCTGGCCGGCATCGTCGATGTGCAGCTGGGCCTGTTGCAGAACCGGCTGGCCGGCCGGCGGCTGGTGCTGCAGGTTTCCGACGCCGCGCGAGAGTGGCTGGCGATCAACGGCTTCGACCCGAATTACGGCGCCCGGCCGCTACGCCGGCTGATCCAGACCGCGATCGGCGACCGGCTGGCCAAGGCGCTGATCGCCGGTGAGATCACCGACGGCGATCAGGTGCGGATCGACATCACCGATGACCGGTCGGCCCTGACGGTCGCCGCCGACCGTCCGGTCACGGCCGCCCTCGGGGTCGGCTGACCCGGGTAGCGCGCTCACTCGGGTAGCGCTGACTCGGGCTGGGCACGCTCACTCCGGCTGGCGGACGCTCACTCGGGCTGGGCGGCGGGCAGCACGCCCAGCCATCGAGTGACGCAGGCCTGGTAGCACAGGACCAGCATGCTGAGGCTGGACAGCGCGATCACCAGTGGTACCAGGCTGTTCACCGTGGCCTGCAACCACCAGAACCCGCAGAGGGCGAGCACCGTCCAACCCGCGATGGTGATCGCCAGCCGGCCGATCAGCCGGCCGGTCACGAACGAGATGCCACCAATCACCAGGCAGGCGCCCAGGACGAAGTCCAGCATCGCCAGCACCAGGTAGCTCGAGTCGCTGCCCCGGTAGAAGGACCGGTCCGGCGCGCCGTACTCGTCCTGGAGGCTGACGATCGCCAGCAGCAGCAGGCCGAACAGGCCCAGCACCGCACCCATGCTGATCGCGATGATGGTGGCCAGCACCGCCTGGCCGGGAGCGCGAGTGCCGGCGGCCAACTGCCCGTAGTCGGCCACAGCGCCTAACCGCGGCTCAGGGCTTGCGGCGGCGGAATTGCGGTCTGTGGACGGCGTGCCAGCCACGGCCGGCGCCGCCGGGTCGGCTGCCGCGCGATCCGGTGCCGGCCGGCCGGTGTACGGGTCGGTCAGCGCGCCGCGGTAGGGGTCCGGCGGCCGGGTAGCGGCCAGTTCACGGGCATCGCGACGAGCTTTCTTCCCCTCGGTCGCCGTCATGGTTGCCAACGCTAGTCGCCGTTTCGGGCGATGCGGCTGCCCGGACGCCGGTTTTGGCGATAGGTTCTTCGGGCAACATGCGGATCGGGCACGTCGGCAGTCAGCCGTTTGCTGGGCGTGCCAACTTCAAGCAAGGGGAACACCATGACGCAGTGGGGCAACAGTCCGAGTGGCGAATCGGACGACGGTCAGCCGGCCCAGCCTGATCCGTGGGCCCAGCCGCCCGGCGGTCAGCAGCCCGGCCAGCCCGATCCGTGGGCCCAGCCGCCCGGCGGCCAGCAGCCTGGCTACGGCCAGCAGCCCAGCCAGCCCGATCCATGGGCCCAGCCGCCCGGCGGTCAGCAGCCTGGCTACGGTCAGCAGCCTGGCTACGGTCAGCAGCCCGGTTACGGTCAGCAGCCTGGTTACGGTCAGCAGCCCGGTTACGGCCAGCCTCAGCCGGGTTACGGTCAGCCTCAGCCGGGTTACGGTCAGCAGCCCGGCTACGGCCAGCCTCAGCCGGGTTACGGCCAGCAGCCCGGCTACTACCCGTCGGCCCCGGGCTACGGCCCGCTGGGCGTGCCCGCCGGTGCACCGGCCCGCATGGGAACCAGGTTCGGCGCCTTCGTGATCGACATCATCATCCTGGCGGTGGTGGATTTCATCATCGGCATCCTGTTCTCCTCCTCCGACGGCACCCAGGGGCTCGGGTCCCTGCTGCAGCTGATCGTCGCCTTCGGGTACTTCGGATACCTGATCGGCGTCAAGCAACAGACCATCGGCATGCGGGCGCTCAATATCCGGGTGATCGACGCTAACACCGGTGGTGCGATCGGGATCGGCCGCGGGCTGCTGCGCTACCTGGTCCAGGTCCTCACCGGGCTGCTGTGCCTGGTCGGGTACTTCTCGCCGTTCTTCGACGGGACCAAGCGGTACCAGGGCTGGCACGACAAGGCCGCCAGCGACTTCGTCGTCACCACCAGGTAGTCCTGGCCGCCGGTCGCCGTGATCACCGGTCACCTCAGGATCAGGGCTGTCCACGCCCTCACCGCGGGGGCAGCCCTCGCCGCTGCCACGGCGTTGTGGTTCTTCGATCCCACCGCCCACCGGATCCCGCTCTGCCCGCTGCATGCGATGACAGGCCTCTGGTGCCCGTTCTGCGGATGCACCAGGGCCAGCCACGCCCTGATCCATGCCGAGCCCGCTACCGCACTGCGTGACAACGCGCTCTTCGTGGTGGCGCTGCCGGTGCTCGCGGTGCTGTGGTGGCGATGGTGGAGCCCACCTGACCCGCGGCCCGCTACCCGGCCACTGCCCCGTCCGGTGTTCTGGGGCGGCGTCGTCGTGGTGGTGGCATTCGGGGTGCTGCGCAACCTGCCTCAGGGTCGCTGGCTGGCGCCGCCGACCTGAACCGCCGGTAGGCTCGGTCAGATGGAAACCAAGACCGGACCGGACTCCGATCCGGACGGCCGCGTCGTCCGGCCCCGCAACGTGGACCTGGCAGTGGGTGCCATCCTGCTGCGGTGCGTGCTGGCGCTGGCCGCCGCATTCGCGTTGTTCGGCGCCAAGGACGAGCTCCGGCGCAACGCCGCCGAGCTGCACCCGGAATGGTCCACCGCCACCCTGGTGGACAGGGTCGACAGCGAGTTGCGCTCGAACGTGGTGGTGACCCTGGTCTACGTCGGGCTGGTGCTGCTGATAGCCAAGTTCATCCGGGACGGCCGTAATTGGGCGCGCTGGCTCTATGCCCTCGTCGCCTTCCTGATCGCCGGTGACGTGCTGCGGGTGGCCGGATTCTTCACCGGCGACAACCTGCTGTTCCGGCTGCTGTCCGGATTCACCGGGGTGGCGGCGGTGGTGGCGATCGTGCTGCTGTTCCTGCCGTCCAGCAGTGCCTACTTCCGCCCGGCAGGCTCGGCCTCGGCGTCGCCGCTCCGCGCGCTGTTCGGTGGCCGGCCGGTGATGACCCCGGCCCGGGACGCCGCTGGCCCGGCTGCCAGGCCGAAGGCCGGTCAGCCCTCCGTCAAGCCGGTGTCTCTCGACAAACCGGGCGGTGAGCCGGCCGCCGGTCAGCGGCCGGCCGCAGCCACCCGTCCGACCGGAGCCACCCGTCCGACCGGGGGCAAGCGGCCGGCACCGCGGGCGAAGTCGCGCAGGCAGGCCACTGAATGACCGCTGCGGCGCCGCCCTTACCGGGCTATGCCCTGGTAACGGGCGCCACTGCCGGCCTGGGTGCGTCCTTCGCGCGCCGGTTCGCCGCCGAAGGCCGGGACCTGGTGCTGGTCGCTCGGACTGTGAACCGGCTGGAGAGCATGGCCGCCGACCTGCGAGACCGGTTCGCGGTGCGGGTCGAGGTGCTGGCCGCCGACCTGAGCACCGAGGACGGGCGCGCCGCGGTGGCCGCCCGGGTGCTCCAGCCGGAGCAGCCGGTCGACACCCTGGTCAACAACGCCGGCATCGGCCTGTACCGGGCCTTCGGCAAGGCTCCACTGGCGGACGAGCAACGGTTGCTGGATCTCAATGTCGGCTCGGTCCTGACGCTCACCTACGCCGCGGTCGGCGCAATGACGTCCCGGGGCCGCGGGGAGATCATCAACATCTCCTCGGTCGCGGGGTTCGTGCCGCGGGGCGCGTCGGCCACCTACGCCGCGGGCAAGGCCTGGGTCACCTCGTTCAGCGAGGGACTGTCGCTGCTGCTGTCGGGCACCGGCGTCCGGATCACCGCCATCTGCCCCGGCTTCACCCGTACCGAGTTCCACGCCCGGGCCGAGGCCGACATGAGCGGCACGCCGTCCTGGCTGTGGCTCGACGCCGATCGGGTGGTCGCCGAGGGCCTGGCCGATGCCCGGGCCGGCGTCGTGATCAGCGTGCCGAGCAAGCGGTACAAGGCTCTGCTGCTGCTGGTCAGGGTGCTACCACGCTCCGTCGTCCGCCGGGTGCTGAGCCGTCGATAGGGTAGGCGGATGAGCGACCGCGACGAGCTGCTGAAGCTGATCAAGGAACTTGCGGTGGTGCACGGCCAGGTCACGCTGTCCTCGGGGCAACAGGCCGACTACTACATCGACCTCCGCCGGATCACCCTCCATCGCCGGGCAGCGCCGCTGGTCGGGCGGGTGCTGCGCGAGCTCACCACTGACTGGAGCTATGAGGCGGCGGGCGGCCTGACACTGGGCGCGGATCCGGTCGGCACCGCGATCCTGCACGCCAGCGGGGGCGCTGTGGACGCCTTCGTGGTGCGCAAGGCCGAGAAGCAGCACGGCCTGCAGCAGCGGATCGAAGGGCCGTCGGTGGCCGGTCGCCGGGTGCTCGTGGTCGAGGACGTCTCGACCACCGGTTCCAGTCCGCTGACCGCGGTCCAGGCGCTGCGGGAGGCCGGTGCCGACGTGGTGGGAGTGGCGCTGATCGTCGACCGGGGTGCCGGGCAGGCTATCGAGGCGGCTGGGCTGCCATGCCGCGCGGCGTACTCGCTGGCCGATCTCGGCCTCGGCTAGGACGGCTGCCGGTGCCGGCCGAAACCGCTCCCGACGGGTCGGCGTCTGATGCCGACGCGACGCCGGACCTCGCGGTCGGCGTCGGGCCGCATCCTCACCCATGGCCCACCGCGGCGCATTACGACCCGGAGTTGCTGGAGCACGGCGATCACCGCAACGTCAGTGACCGGTACCGCTATTGGAGCGTCCAGGCGATCGTGGCCGATCTGGACACCCGGCGGCACGAGTTCGTGGTGGCGATCGAGAACTGGCAGCACGATGCGAACATCGGCACCGTGGTTCGGACGGCCAACGCCTTCCTGGCCCGCGAGGTGCTGATCGTCGGACGCAAACGCTGGAACCGGCGTGGCGCGATGGTGACCGATCGCTACCAGCACCTGCGGCACCTGCCGACGATCGCTGATCTGGTGGGCTGGGCGACCCAACAGGGCTGCCCGATCGTGGCCGTCGACAACACCCCCGACGCGACCCCCATCGAGACCGCTGAGCTGCCGCGCAACGCGTTGTTCCTGTTCGGTCAGGAGGGCCCCGGGCTCACCCCGCAGGCCCGCGCCAGCGCATCGATGACGCTGTCGATCGCCCAGTTCGGCTCGACCCGCTCGATCAACGCCGGGGTGGCGGCCGGCATCGCGATGCACTCCTGGATCAGGCAGCATGCCCTGTCGACGAGGCCTGACGGCCGACCGGCTGAGTTCCTGTCGTCGCCGGATTCGGATTACTGAGCCAAGGCTCTGCCGCCTGGTCCTGGTCATGGGATGGTTCTGGTATGCCTATCGAGTTGCAAGGCCTGCGCACCGTGATCTACCCCGTTGCCGACCTGGCCGTCGCCAAGCTCTGGTGGAGCACCCTGCTCGGCCAGGAACCGTACTTCGACCAGCCGTTCTATATCGGCTTCGAGGTTGCCGGCTACGAGCTGGGACTGCTGCCCGAAGCCAGCCCCGGCGACGGGGCACTGACCTACTGGGGTGTCGAGTCGGTGCAGGAAGCGATGGATGCCGCGATCGCGGTGGGTGCGGTGGAGCATGTGGCGGCCGCCGACGTGGGTGAGGGCATCGTCACCGGTTCGGTACTGACCGCGACCGGCAATGTGGTCGGGTTCATCCGCAATCCGAATTTCCGGCTGCCGGGCTGATCGCCATGGGGAGTGGCTCGCCTGTGATACCTGCGGCGGCTCAGGCGGCCGGCGACCGATGCAGAATCTCGTCTACCCGATCTGCTACGGCAAGCAGCCAGGCCCGGTGACTGTCCCAGCCGTCCGCTGTGGGTAGATAGTCGAGGCCTAGATCGACGAGCGCGCCTTCCAGGTCTGATTCGGACTGGTAGGCGCTGAGCAGATCAGTGATCTCACCGCGAAGCTGCGGCGCGTACTCAGTCTGGCCCCGCGCAAAATCGTCCACGGCACCCCACGCGCTGCCGTGGAGGTCGACGTAGTCCTCATGGAGGTGCCCGGCCAGCAGGCTTTCCAAAGCATCCCAAGACTTCATTTGGTCACCATCGCCGTTACTAGTAGGTAGCCGTTCTCCATTTTCGCGCTACGCCGAAGAATGATCTTAATACCGTGTTGAGGCACCGGGTCGTTGAATCCTCGGGCAATCAGCACACCGGCGGGGGTAGGGAGTTTCCCTCTGAGCACAAGTTCATCCACGGAACCGGATAGCCAGCGGTCTATCTTTCGTTGGTTCATCCTCAGTAGACCGGAAATCGAGTTCTCGGCCGCCTGTCGGTCGTAGAACGTTGATGCACCGGTGATATGAGGTTCGGTGGCGAGCCGGTTCCGCAGGAATTCGTCGGACTTGCCGACGTGCTTGGCGAGGGTGTGGGCGTCGTCGACTCCTTCGTGAGCCATCAAGCCGCCGCCCGGGACGAGGTGCACCACGTCGTCAGCCGCGCGCAGGGACCGGAACGCGTTGCCGCCGAGCGGGATCGCCGCAGCCAGTTCCAGGCCCAGGCTGGCGTTGCGGACCGACTCACCCCGGGCTCGACGGGTGCTGTCCACCGCCAGCTGCGCGACGGCGAGAACGGTGGCGGCGGCCAGGCAGGCCGCGCCGGCCGGTGGCCAGATGAACAGCAAGCCCAGGCCCAGCACCGACAGCCCGACGTTGAGCTCGCCGAGGCAAGCCGAGATGTTGTGCAGGGACGGGTGCAGCATCGCCCGCTCGAACGGGGTCACGGCCGCTGCCACGGCATGGTTCAGCTGGTGACCGAACGCCCGGAGGCCGTGCAGGTCCCGGGTGGGATCGCTCTCGTCGGCGCGCAGCAATGCCCGCACGCAACGATCCAGCGCGTCGGCCCACTGGTCATAGCCGGCCTTGAACGCCCGCGCGATCAGCAGCAGCTCGGCGCCCGGATCCTGCCCGGTGGCCAGCTGGCCGGGCAACGCGGCCTGGCTGCCGGGCAACGCGGCCTGGGGACCGAGCAACGCGGCTTGGCTGTCGGGCAGGGCGACGGCGGCCTGCAGTGCCGCGTGGTGCTGCCGGGTCGCGAGTTCGTCGCTGCGCAGCTGCAACTGCTGTCGGGCGGCCGCAAGCGGCCCGGCGGTGTCGTCGAGGGCGCAGGCGTAGCCGAACAGGGCGCCGGCGTAGTCCTCGTACCGGACGGCGGTCGCCGTCAAGGCAGGTGCGTGTGAACGAAGCTGCTCGACCAGCGCCCGGTGCGCCGGGCCGCGCCACAGCCCCGATTCGGCGGCGGACAGCAGGACGTCGGCGCTGTGCCGTAGCTCGGCGG
Organism: Jatrophihabitans sp.; assembly: GCA_035940975.1. Lineage (GTDB taxonomy): Bacteria > Actinomycetota > Actinomycetes > Mycobacteriales > Jatrophihabitantaceae > Jatrophihabitans_A. The sequence continues at coordinate 10,920 of DASZEI010000133.1, forward strand.
CGAACGCGCCCGATCGGCGGCCCGCCGCTCGCAGCAGTGCCGGATCACCGGCAGGCACCCGCTGGGCCAGGCAGAGCCGCGCCGCGGGCAGTCCCTCAGCCGGCAGCTCGAACCTCTCGAGCTTCATCGCCGGCGCCGGGGGGTTCGCATGAGGCAGCACGTTAGGCAACTCGGGCCGGCGCGCGCTGAAGTTATCCACAGCCTCAACCGGCACGGGAATCGGCAGCAACGATATTTAGTTATGTCCCTACAATTGTTCTCCGGAAGCAGGAAGCGGAGTAGCCGTGCCCGAACTGAGCAGCCGCCGCCGGATGCTGGTGCTGGCGATCTGCTGCCTGAGCCTGCTCATCGTCGGCATGGACAACACCATCGTCAACGTCGCCCTGCCGTCCATCCGAACCGATCTCAGCGCCTCGGTCGAGGGCCTGCAGTGGACCATCGATGGTTACACGCTGGTACTGGCCAGCCTGCTGATCCTGGCCGGTTCGTCCGGGGACCGGCTGGGACGGCGCCGAACCTTCCAGACCGGCCTGGTGCTGTTCACGCTCGGCTCGCTGCTGTGCAGCGTCGCCCCGGGCTTGGGCTGGCTGGTCGCCTTCCGGATGGTGCAGGCCATCGGCGGCTCGATGCTGAACCCGGTCGCGATGTCGATCATCACCAACGTCTTCACCGAGCCGCGCGAACGCGCTCGCGCCATCGGCGTCTGGGGTGGTGTGGTCGGCATCAGCCTGGGCGTCGGCCCGATCGTCGGCGGTCTGCTCACCGAAACGGTCGGCTGGCGTTCGATCTTCTGG
>DASZEI010000134.1:0-2107 GCA_035940975.1 Jatrophihabitans sp.
GACCTCGCCGCGGATCTGGCTGGCGGGCTGCTCACCGGCGCCGATCACCTGCACCTGTCCGGTTACGCGCTGCTCACCGAGGGTTCGCGGGCGGCGGCGCTGGCGGCGTTGGAGTGGGCGGTTTCGGCCGGCGCCTCGGTATCGGTGGACGCGGCCTCGGCCGGGCCGATCCGGGCGGTCGGGCCGGGGCGGTTGCTGGACTGGCTCCCGCCCGGCGCGCTGCTGCTGGCCAACGCCGACGAGCTGGCCGCGCTGACCGGCGCCGGTGACCCTGCAGACATCGAGGCCGGCATCGCGACTCTGGTGGCACGGGGACTGGACGTGGTGCTCAAATGCGGCAGCCGGGGCAGCGTGCTCGGCACCGCGGCCGGGCTCCGGCACTCGGCTGCCGAGCCGGTCGAGGTGCTGGACTCCACCGGAGCCGGCGATGCCTTCGCCGCCGGGTTGCTCGCCGCACTCTGGCGCGGCGCGGACCTGATCGACGCGCTGGACGAGGGAAACCGGCTGGGAGCCGTCGCGGTCGGCCGGCTCGGTGGGCGACCCTGAGCGCCTCGCCGGTGTAGCTCGATCAGGCGGCCCCACCGCTCCGAAGGGTCAGTACCGGCTGAAGGACCGTGGGCTGTCTAGGGCAGAAAGCCCATCTGAAGCGACAAAGAGCCTATTGTCCGTTTTATACAGCGCTCCTAACGTGAAAGTCGGACCCTCCTTTCAGAGGGCCCATCCTTCTCTCCCAGGAGTTGTCATGAGCACTGCCGTACTCACCCGTCCGGAAGCCCTGATCGCCCAATGGCGTTCCAGCGGCGACGACAATCCAGCCGGCCCGCTGTTCTCCACCCCGTTCGCCGAGGCCGACCTGACGAGCATCAGCTCCACGTACACCTTCGGGACCTGCTCGTCATGCACGGCCTCACGCACTTCTCAGTGTTGCTGATTCAAGGCTGAGCTTCCGTGCAGATCGAGGAGGGCGACTTCGACGCCAGCTTTCGCTGCCTGATCGACCCGGCACTCACCGAGTTGGCCGCACAGCTGGACCAGGTCGCCCTCCTCGCCGCCGGGGAGCGGCAGGCCGTTCTGGCCGGCGCCTCGGCATCGATCACCGACGCCGTCCGGCGCAAGGTGAGCCGGCTGCTGCTGCTGGAACTCAACGCCGCCCGGGTCAACGGCAGCCTGCAGGCCCCGGACAGCGCTGGTCGCTGGTCGGAGTTCATCGATCGCTCCTCGCACCGAAGCTTCTGGGAGTCGCTCGGGCCGCACTATCCGACGCTGCTACCACGACTGAACACCGTGATCAACGGTCGGGTCGGGGCGGCGGCTGAACTCGCGCGTCGCTTCGCCGCCAATCGCAGCCGACTCGGCACGCTGGTCCCCCAGGCTGGTGACCTCAGCCGGGTGAGCTTCGGTTTGGGCGACAGCCACCGCGGCGGCCGATCGGTGATGGTTCTGGAATTGCAGGACCAGCGGCTGATCTACAAGCCCCGGTCGTTGGGTATCGACTCGGCCATGGCCACCTTTCTCGGCCGGCTTTTCGACTCGATCCCGGTTGCGGACCGGATCCGGGTTCCCGCGGTGGTGCTGGGCGGCACCTACGGCTGGTCAGAATTCATCGATCACCGTTATTGCGAATCGACCACCGAACTTCGCGCCTACTACACCCGACTCGGGCACTGGCTTGCCTTGGCAAGGCTTTTCGGCACCACCGATCTGCACGCCGAGAATCTGATCGCGTGCGGCCCGGTTCCGGTGGTCATCGACTGCGAAACGCTTTTCACTCCGAAACAGGAGGTCAAGCCTGCGGGAATGGGCGACGCCCTGGATCAGGCGGCGGGCCTGCTGGCCGGCACTGTGCTGCAATCCGGACTGCTGCCAGGTCGCGGTGCGGACCTCGGCTGGCGTGGTGTGGACATCTCGGCGGCGGGCGCATTGCCGGGCCAGCAACCCGTCATGCAGGCGCCTCAGATTGTTGACGCGGGCACTGACCTGGCACGGCTTGCGCTGGGGCCGGTGCAGAGTCCGGCGGCCTTGAACCATCCGAGTCCGCATCCTGACCTGGATGTGTACTGGCCGAACGTGCTGGAGGGATTCGACGAGCTGACTGACCGGCTTATGG
>DASZEI010000135.1:0-14521 GCA_035940975.1 Jatrophihabitans sp.
CGGGACTACATGCGCCACTGCATCGACCGCAACGACGTCCTGAGCGCGGCTCAGCGGCAGCGGCTACGCGGCTGGCTCGGACCGGAGCTGTTCAACGTCGTCGCTCCGGGCGGCGTCGCCTCGACTGCCAGCTGGCTCGACTCGCCGGCGACCCTGGACGCGCTGATCGCACGCAATTCCAGCCCCGCCGGGCAGGCGCGCGACATCACCGCGGCCAGCCGGCTTTCCTGGGTCGACGGCATCATCGCCACGGTGAACGAGGACGTCCGCGACGTCCAGGAGGGGACCGTGGTGCGGCTGGCCGACGAAGCCGCGGCGGCACCGGCGATCGAGTGCATCCATGAGGCGATGGCGCAGTTGCGCCTGGCCTGGCCAGAAGCGGCGATCGAGACCACCCTGCTGGTGTCCGACTACATCTACGTCACCGGCGCGCACTACCGTTCCGGGGCCATGCACCGGTACTTCGGCTGCATGCTGGTGGGGACCGGGTACGTGAATATGGTCGAACGGGCCTACGAGACGCTGCTGCATGAGACCGGGCACACGGTGCTCTACCTGAAGTCCTCGTTCTCGCAGTACCTGAACAATCCCGACGAGCGCGCGGTCCATCCGCTGCGTCGCGAGCCGCGGCCGATGCTCGGAACGCTGCACGCGGCGATCTCGCTGTACCGCGTGGTGCGTGGCTTCACCAAGTTGCTGGAGGCCGGCTTCGGATCCGTCGAGGCCGAGCAGGTGCTGGCGCAGAATTCGGCCGACCTTGCCGCCGCGTTGCGGGTGCTCACCGAGCACGCCGACTGGACGCCCAGTGGCGCGAGGTTCTTCGACTCGATGCGGCAGGAGCTGAACCGATGACCGGGACCGTGCGGGACCGGGTTCGACCCGGAACCGCCGCAGACCTGGTGATCGGCGCCCACCAGGTGTACGGCGACTGGCACCGGGAACGGACCTTCGGGTTGACGGTCGAACTCGGCGGTGGCATCGATCTGGTCCTCGCGCTTGAAGGGGAGGCACTCACCCTCCTTGACCAGGCGGCCATCATCACCAGTTCTGGCTTCGTGGAGAACCAGGACGGCAGCCTGACCACCGACACCCGGTTCAACTTCCACTCCGCCGGGCGGGTGTTGCAGGCGATCCACCATTCGCCCACGCTGCTGGCGACGCTGCGCGCCTGCACCGGACTGGACGACCTGCGCCCAGCCCGGGCCGGCTACAACTTCTACCGATCCGGGGATTACCTGGGGATCCATCGCGACGCCCGGTTGGCGGCGGTCACGGTGGTAGTCGATCTGTGCGGAAGCCTGTCGGCCATGCAGTGGAGTCCCCGGCTTGCCGAGGCAACGAACGCGGCTCTGCTGGAGCTTGTCCGGCAGGAAGGCGTGTTTCCAACAGGCCATCCGAGCCTGCCGGTTCCTCACGATCACCTGCGCGCCTTCGACGGTCGCACTGTTCCGCACTGGCGGCCACCGTTCGAGGGTGAGCTGGGCATGCTGGCGACCTGCAGCTTCACGACCGACCAGCCGGCGTAACGGCTGCATAACCGCAAGCAGGTGTGCTGATCCCACCTTCGGCCACCGGGGTCGAAGGCTCGTTAGGAGGACAGCATGAACACCATCCAGGACCAGCGGTCGGACACCGTTGCCGACCACGAGGACATGCTCGCTCGGGCTCTGGCCGCGCTGGAAGCCAATGAGGCCGCCCGCATCGCGCAGCCCGGCGAGATCGACGACGAGACGCTGAAGACCGCACCGGTCGCCTGGTACGTCCTGTACAAGACGGTCGCCTGACCTGCGCGCCCCGTGCGGTAACCCGTTCGGCCAATCGCCACCCGCGTCAGCACCGGTGTCCAGGGTGTCGAGCCGGTAGCTCGCCGGCTCGACACCCGACGGGTCAGAGGTCCGCGACGGGGCCCATGCCCTCATCATTCACTCCTGAAAGGTGCTCTGCCGTGACCACATTCGCCAGCTCCCACCTCGACCTAGCAGCCACGGAGGCCGGCGTCGGATCGACTGCCACCTGGCTCCATTCACCGACGAGCGGCACCGGGTTCTCCGGCTCGATACGACAGGAAATGAACCGATGACCGCGCCGGTGCAGGCCGCCGGAGCCCGCTCCCAGCGGCTGGCCGGAGACCTGGTGATCGACGCTCGACACCGGTACGGCGACTGGTACCGGGAGCGCACCTTCGGGCTGACGGTGGAACTCGACGACGGCATCGATCTGGTCCTCGCGTTGCGAGGAGAAGCACTCACGCTCGTCGACCAAGCCGAGCTCATCATCGATTCCGGCCTGGTGGAGAACCCGGACGGCAGCGTCACCACCGACCGCCGGCTCGGCTTCGGCTCTGCCGGGCGGGTGCTGCAGGCGATCCACCACTCACCCACGCTGCTGGCGACGATGCGGGCCTGCACCGGCGTGGCCGACCTGCGCCCCGGCCGGGCCGGATACAACCTCTACCGATCCGGCGATTACCTGGGCATCCACCGCGACACCCAGAAGGTTGCGGTCACGGTGGTGCTCGACCTGTTGGGAAACCTGCCTGCCATGCAATGGGCTCCCCGGTACGCCGACTCGGCCAGCCACGCGGTGCTCGAACTTGCCCGCACGGATGGCGTCTTCCCGGCCGGCCACTCGAGCTTGCCGGTTCCGCGTGACCACCTGCGCGCCTTCGACGGCCGTAAGGTGCCGCACTGGCGGCCACCGTTCGAGGGCGAGCTTGGCCTGCTTGCCATCTGCAGCTTCACGACGGAGTGAGCGACGCGATCATCGCGGGCCCGCGGGTGGGCCGGGCGCGGTTCGACCGCTGGCTGCCGGCACCGTGCGGTAGCGTCCACGCTGGTTCGTCGGACGGGGATGGCGCGGGCAGTGCCTTGAGAAGGCAAGCCCGCAGAAGGAGCGCGATGAAAGCCAGCCTCGCAGTTATGACCGCCGTGCTGACCGGACTGGCGGCCTCCGTCCTGGCCATCCTGGCGCCGCCAACGGCCGTTCCCGCCGGTGCTGCCAGCCAGCCGAACCAGGTCATCACGGTGCAGGCTGCCGCCTCCAGCTCCACCACCGCCCGGCTGGACCTCTGGCAGCGCTCCAGCCTCGGCGGGTTCTGGCACGCGGCCGGCCCGGTCACCGCCTACGTCGGCTCGCGGGGTGTCGGCCACACCAGCGAGGGAATGTCGATCACGCCGGCCGGCATCTTCGGTCTTACCCAAGCCTTCGGCAACCAGCCCAATAACGGCACCAGGCTGCCGTACTTCCAGGCCGGCCCGCGGGACTGGTGGAACGGCCAGTCCAGTTCGCCGGCCTACAACACCCACGTGGTGCAGGCGAGTTCGCCGGGCGGGGCCAGTGAGAACCTCTACACCATGGGCGCGGTGTACGCGCACGCGGTCGTGATCGACTACAACCGCTTCCCGGTGGTGCCCGGTGCCGGCTCGGCGTTCTTCCTGCACATCGCCAACGGCCGGCCCACCGCCGGTTGCGTGGCCATTCCGTCCGCCTCGCTGGACTCGATCATGCGCTGGCTGGACCCGACCGCCCACCCGGTGATCTCGATCGGGGTGGGCAGCCAGGCGACCAGCATCATCACCCAGGCCAACGCCGCCGCCGCGCTGCACAACCCGAAGGGCTACCTCGATTCGGTGGCGGGCGGGCGGGGCAGCGTCCGGGCGACCGGCTGGGCCTTCGACCCGGACCTGCCCAGCTACCCGTTGCACGTCGACGTCTATCTCGACGGCCGGATGCGCGGCCGGTTCAGCACCGGGGTGGCCCGCCCGGACGTGGCTGCCGCGATGCACGCCGGCCCCAACCAGGGTTTCGCCTTCACGGTGGGCAGCGTGGCCGCCGGATCCCACACCGTGTGCGTCTACGCGTTGAACCTGCGACTCGGGACCGGCAATCCGAGGTTGGGCTGCCGATCGGTCACCGTCAGCTGAAGGCTGGTGGCTGTGTGGGACTTCAGGCTAAGGTGCCGTAACCGGCATTCGGGTGTAATGCCACCTTGGAGAAGTGATGATCGTTCGCAGCAGGTTCACCAGGTCGCTGGTGCTGGCCACCGCCACCGTCGCCACCCTCGCGATGTCGCCGGCCGGCCCGGCATCGGCCGGCGCGATTCCCGACCCGAACACCCAGTACCAGAGGATCAGCTACCACAGCGGCAGTCGCACCGGCCCGGTGATCGGCGAGTACAACTACGCCGGACCGTGTGGCGAGGCGTACTGGTGGGGCAGCACGTCGAGCTACACCACGACGAGTTGGGTGACCTGTCCGGGCATGTGAGCGGTCGCAGCCACGTTCCCGGCGGTGCGCAGCTCGTGGTCTAGCAGCCAGCGCTTGGCGTGGAAGCCGCCGGCGTAGCCGATGAGCTTCCCGTCGCTGCCCAGCACCCGGTGGCACGGCACGATGATGGAGATCGGGTTGCGGCTGTTGGCCGATCCGACCGCGCGGACCGCCTTGGGGTTGCCGATCTCCTCGGCCACCTCCCGGTAGGTCATCGTGGATCCGTAAGGGATCTGGCGCAGTGCCTGCCACACCGCGTGCTGGAAGGCGGTGCCCGGCGCGTTCAGCGGCAGGTCGAAGACATCGCGCTCGCCGGCGAAGTACTCACCGAGCTGGGCGCGGGCTTCGGCGAACTCCTCGTCCGCCCGGTGGCCGAGATCGGTGGGCAGCCGGCCGTGCTGGTCGGTGTAGAGCCCGGTGAGTGCCTCGCCGTCGCCGGTCAGCAGCAACGGCCCCAGCGGTGAGTCGACATAGCTGTGGATCATCGAATGTCCTTACCTGGTAGGGAAATCGGTTCGCGGAGGGAGACGGGTCCGGGAGGTCGGGTCGCACCGGCGGCTGCCGGTACCGGGTCGGCGAGGCTCGCCCACAGGTGATGCGTCAGGTAGCTGCGCCACGGCGCGGTGGCGACCGGGTCGAGTTCACCGGCGCCCGGTAGCCGGGCCAGGGCCTGCCGGACGCCGAGGTCGGTGTCGAGGTAGACGTCCGGGTCACCGACCGCGCGCATCAGCAGGTAGTCCGCGGTCCACGGACCGATGCCGGGCAGTGCCAGCAGCGCGGCCCGGGTGTCGGCCCGGTCCGAGCCCGGCCCCAGCACCAGGGCTCCGGTGGCCATCGCGGTGGCCAGTGCCACCAGGCTGCGGCCGCGGGCCCGGGGCATCGGCAGCGACGCCGGGTCCAGGCCGGCGATCACCGCCGGTTCCGGGAACAGCCGCCAGGCGGGACTGTCCGAGCTGCCCTCGAAGGCCGGCCGGCCGTGCTCGGCGACCAGCCGGCCCAGTATGGTCCGGGCGCCGGCCACCGACACCTGCTGCCCCACGACCGCCCGGACGGCCATCTCGAAGCCGTCCACCGCACCGGGCGAGCGCAGGCCGGGCCGGCGGTGGACCGGGCCGGCCAGCGGCGGCTGCCCGGCCAGCACCTCGTCCACCGCCTGCGGGTCGGCGTCCAGGTCGAGCAACCGCCGGACCCGGGCCACCGCGGCGGCCAGGTCCCGGTGGTCGGCCAGCCGCAGCCGGGCGGCCACGTAGCCCGCGGCCGGAGCGAGTGACACCAGGCCGGCGCCGTGCGGCAGCCGCAGCGTCCGGCTCAGGGTGGTTCCGTCGTAGCTTTCCAGGCCGCTGACCGCCCGACCGGCCAGGTAGCCCAGGGTGGCCGCCAGGTTCATCGGCGACCGGTAGGCCAGCCGCAGGTCGATGGTGCCGGGCTCGCCGCGCGGTGAGGTGCGGGCGGCGCGCAACTGGCTGGGGGTACTGGCGAACACCTCGCGGACGGTGTCGTTGAACTGCCGGATGCTAGCGAAGCCGGCCGCGAAGGCGACCTCGGAGGCCGCCAGGTCGGTGCTCTCCAGCAGGATCCGGGCGGTCTGGGCGCGCTGCGCCCGGGCCAGTGCCAGCGGCGGCGCACCCAGGGCGGCGACCAGGGCGCGGCTGAGCTGGCGTTCCGAGTACCCCAGCTCGCGGGCGAGCCCGGCCACCCCGTCCCGGTCGATCACCCCGTCGGCGATCAGCCGCACGGCGCGGCCGGCCAGGTCCGCGCGGCTGTTCCAGTCCGCCGAGCCCGGGGTGGCGTCCGGCCGGCACATCTTGCAGGCCCGGAAGCCGGCCCGCTGGGCGGCCGCCGAACTGGGGTAGAAACCGACGTTGCGCCGGTGCGGGGTACGCGCCGAGCAGGACGGCCGGCAGTAGATGCCGGTCGTCCGGACGCCGGTGTAGAACATCCCGTCGAAGCGGGCGTCCCGGCTGTGCACCGCCCGGTAGGCGGCGTCCTCGTCGATCGGCATGGCTCCAGTCTGCCCTGCCCCGGCTCAGCTGACTGGCGGTTTTCGGACATGGCGTTTCCAGCTCGGTGCCGGACCGGGATGGATGGTGCCGGACGGGGGATCGAGGGTTCCGGCGAACTGGCCGCCCGGCACGCCAAAGCTCAGCCGGTGTTGCGGAGGCCGGCCGCCACGCCGTTCATCGTCAGCAGCAGCGCCCGGCTGAGCTGCTCGGCGGCGCCCTCGGCAGCGTCGGCAACGGCGCCGCTGCCCGCGGCCGGTGTCGCTGCCGCACCGGAGCGAACCCGGGACAGCAGGTCGACCTGCGCGTAGGAGATCGGGTCGAGGTAGGCGTCCCGAACGCTGAGCGTCCGTTGCAGCAAGGGCTGGTCGTCGAGCAGGAACTGCTCGCCGGTGATCCGCAGCACCTCATCGACAGTCAGCTCGTGTTCGGCCTTGACCAGCTCGAACAGCCGGCGCAGCTCGGCAGGAACCAGGCTCGAGACGTAGTGCGAGGCGATCTCGAGGTCGGTCTTGGCCAGCGTCATCTCGACGTTGGAGATGAAGGTCCGGAAGAAGTGCCAGGTGGCGTGCATGTCTGCCAGCGCATCCGCCAGGCCGGCCTCGCGGGCCGCCCGGAGCCCGGAACCGACCCCGAACCAGCCCGGCACGATCTGGCGGGACTGGGTCCAGCCGAACACCCAGGGGATCGCCCGCAGCCCCGAGATCCCGCTGCCCGAATCGGGCCGCCGGGCCGGCCGGGAGCCGATGTTGAGCGAGCCGAGCTGCTCGACCGGCGTCGAGGCCAGGAAGTAGGCGGGCAGCCCGGGGTCATCGACGAACCTGCGGTAGGTACTGAACGCGGCCTCGCTGACCAGCTCCATGGTGTGGTCCCAGGTCAGCAGCTGGTCCGGCCGCTGGCGGGGCGTCAGGTGCAGCGTCGAGGCCCGCAGCACCGCGGCCACGGTCAGGTCCAGGTTTTCCCGGGCCAGTTCGGGCAGGGCGTACTTGTCGCTGATCACCTCGCCCTGCTCGGTGAACTTGATCTCGCCGGCCAGCACCCCCCAGGGCTGGGCCAGGATCGAGTCGTAGGTCGGCCCGCCGCCGCGGCCGACCGTCCCGCCGCGGCCGTGGAAGAGTCGCAACCGGACCCCGTGCCGGGCCGCGATGTCGCGCAGGATGCGCTGGGCCTTGTGGATCTCCCACTGGGAGGTCGTGATGCCGGCGTCCTTGTTGGAGTCGGAGTAGCCGAGCATCACCTCCTGCACATCACCGCGCAGCCGCACGATCAAGCGGTAGGTCGGGTCCGAGAGCAGGTCGTCGAGCACCTCACCGCTGCGGCGAAGCTCCTCGACGGTCTCCAGCAGCGGCACGAAACCGATCCGGGCCACCGGCCGCCGGCCGGCCTCCGGATCGCCGATGCCGTGCACGTCGAGCAGGCCGGCCTCCCGGGCCAGCACCACCGCGGCCAGCACGTCGTCGGCGCCCCTCGTCATCGACACGATGTAGCTCTCGATCACCTCGACGCCGTAGGTGTCCAGGGCCTGGCGGATCTCGGTGAAGACGGCGAAGGTTCCGGCGCCGGCCGGATCCAGTGGCGGTGGGGTCTGGGCCAGCGGCCGGCGCGAGGCCAGCTCCTTCGACAGCAGCCGGCGCCGGTAGTCGCGGGGCAGGTCGGCGTAGAGCCAGTGCTCCTCGTTCAGCCGGTCGATGAGCTGGCCGACCGCGTGATGGTGGGCGTCGGCGTGCTCGCGGATGTCCAGGGTGGCCAGGTGCAGGCCGAAGATCGAGACGGTGCGCTGCACCCGGGCCAGCAGCCCGTCGGCGATCAGGGCGCCGGAGTTCTGCCGCAGCGAGGCCTCGATCAACCGCAGCTCGGCCAGCAGCTCCGACCTGCCGAGGTAGTCCCGGCCGGGCTGGTGCCGGCTGCCGGCGTCGATCCGCTGCCGGGTGTTGAGGATCTTGTGCCGGATGCAGGACAGCTTCAGCCGGTACGGCTCGGTCTCGTTCAGCACCCGGATCCGCGGGTCGAGCTCGGGCAGGTTGGCCAGGTCGGTGTCGATCGAGGCGAGCAGCTCCGGCGCCACCCCGACGATCGAGCTGGAGGAGGACAGCTCACCGATCAGCGCGTCGATCTCGGCCAGCGCCGAGCGGGCGGCCACGTGGTGCTGCAGCCGCAGCACCTCGTTGGTGACTCCGGCGGTGACGTTGGGATTGCCGTCCCGGTCGCCACCGATCCAGGAGCCGAAGGTCAGCGGCCGGGCGTCGGCGGAAAGCTCCGCGCCGTGCCGGGCAAGCTCGGCAGCCAGATCGCTGGTGAAGTCCGGCACCGTCTCGTCGATCAGCTCCTGCAGGTAGTACACGGCGTTGCGGGCCTCGTCGACCGGGGTCGGCTGGTGGCGGCGCAGCTCGTCGGTCTGCCAGATCAGGTCGATGATCTCGGCCAGGCTGCGGTCCTGGCGCTGGCGGGCGGCGGTGCCGGGCTCGGTCGGGTCGGCCAGCACGTCGGCCAGCCGGCGCAGCTTGCTCAGGATCGACCGGCGGCTGGCCTCGGTCGGATGCGCGGTGAACACCGGCCGCACGGCGAGGGCGTGCACCGCCTGGCTCAGGCCGTCCGGGCCGGCCTTGGCAGCGACCGCTGCCACCGAGCTCGCCAGCCAGCCCTGCTCGGCGGGCCGGTCGCGCAGGCTGCGGACCCGGTGCACCTGCTCGGCGACGTTGGCCAGGTGGAAGTAGGCCGAGAACGCCCGGACCAGGGCCGAGGCGGTGTCGGTCGGCAGCCCGGCCAGCAACGCCCGGACCTCGTCCCGGGCCGCCGTGCGCTCGGAGATCCGGGGCGCGTCCTTGCTCTGCTTGGTGAGGGCCCGGACCTGCTCCACCAGGTCGAGCAACTCGGCTCCGTGCTGGCGGACCAGCGAGTCGCCGAGCAGCTGGCCGACCCGCCGGACGTCGCGGCGCAGCGGGGTGTCATCATCGCTGGAGCGGGCCTGGTCGGCGAGGTCGAAGGTGGCAGGCGTAGTCACCCGAGCCTCCCCGGCGCGCTCCGGCTCGCTGGTCCCCGGCTGTGGTGCTCACTCATCACTCGATTTTCGCGCATCGGCCGGCGAGCCGAATGAGCGGACGGTTACCCGCGGGTGAACCGGGGTGCGGAGGTATTTTTGTGACACTACGCAGACACCTTGTTACAGAGAGCGCGGAGAGCCGGGTTAGGATAAAGTTAGGCAGTGATTGGAGTAATTTAGCGCTTCCCAAACGCCTACTTCACCGGCTATAAACGTTGCGTTACTGACGCCGATCGGGGGACGGCAGGAAGTAATGTAATACCCCCGAAGTGCGCGTTGGGTTCGTATAACCGGCATATCGGATAACAGCTTCCGGTAACCGCATAGGGGGGATTGCGGGCTGGCTCAGGCCGCCCCGCAGCTACGGGGGATGGATGTTCACTTCGGGCCTAGATGTCGTGGGTGGAGACGATGGCGATTCGTCAGGTTCGAGCAGGCTTGCGGTGGCCGGGACGCCGGCTGCCAGCGCCGCCTCGGGTGCCCTGCGGCCTGCCCCGGACGACGTGAGCACCACGTTCTCCGAGGGCCTGCAGCCGTCAGTGCTCGCAGGCTGGACCGATGCCAGCTCGCTCGAACCGGCTCCCGAGGACTCCGGCACCCTGCGTCGCTCTCGCTGGCTCGGCCAGTACCAGCGCGGCTTGGTCGTCGCCGACCTCACCACCGCCTGGGCGGCGAGCGCGATCGCCTACCTGCTGCGGTACGGCGCGAACACCTCGGCGCCGCTGACCATGGTGGTGGCCGCGATGCTGCCGCTGGCCTGGATCGCCCTGATCGGGTTCAACCACGGTTACGGAGCCCGGCTGGTCGGCGTCGGCGCCGCCGAGTTCCAGCGGATCTTCCGGGCCTTCCTGCACCTGACCGCGCTGATCGCCTTCGGCTCGTTCGTGACCCACGCCGATCTGGCGCGCGGCTTCGTGCTGGTCGCCCTGCCGCTGGCCCTGTGCCTGAACCTGGTGGCCCGCTACGCCGCCCGCAAGTGGCTGCACGCCCAGCGCGCCCGGGGCCGGGCACTGAAGTCGGTGCTGCTGGTCGGCGACGCCGAGGCCATCATCAAGTTCAGCATGGTGCTGCGCCGGGACCAGTACGCCGGCCTGCGGGTGGCCGGTGCATGCGTGCCGTCCGAGGTGATCGCCGACATGCAGACCATCGACAGCCTCGGCGAGGCCGACGTGCCGCTGCTCGGCGACGTCGACTCGATCGTCAGCGCGGTGCGGCTCAGCGGCGCGGACACGGTGGCGGTGGTGTCCTCCGGCGCGATCGGGCCGGAGAAGCTGCGCTGGGTGTCCTGGCAGCTGGAAGGCAGCTCGACCGACCTGATGGTCTCGCCGGGGCTGACCGAGGTGGCCGGCCCGCGGCTGCACATCCTGCCGGTGGCCGGGCTGCCGCTGCTGCACGTGGAGGAGCCGAAGTTCACCGGCTTCCGCCGGGTGCTCAAGGGCGCCTTCGACCGCAGCGTGGCGGCCGTGGCCCTGTTGCTGCTCTCGCCGGTGTTCCTGGTGCTGACCCTGGCGGTCCGGCTGACCAGTTCCGGTCCCGCGCTGTTCCGCCAGGTCCGCGTCGGGCGCGCCGGCAGCACCTTCGTGATGCTGAAGTTCCGGTCGATGTACGCCGACGCCGAGGAGCGGCTGGCCAGCCTGCGCGAGCTCAGCGACCATGGCGACGGCGTGCTGTTCAAGATGCGCGAGGATCCCCGGGTCACCCGGGTCGGCCGGTTCCTGCGAAAGTACTCCCTGGACGAGCTGCCCCAGCTGGTCAACGTGCTGACCGGCCGGATGTCGCTGGTCGGCCCGCGGCCGCCGCTGCCGCTGGAGGTGGCGCGGTATGAGGACCACGTGCACCGCCGGTTGCTGGTGAAGCCGGGCCTGACCGGGCTCTGGCAGATCAGCGGGCGCAGCGACCTCAGCTGGGACGAGTCGGTGCAGCTGGACCTGCGCTACGTGGAGAACTGGTCCCTCGGTGAGGACCTGTTCATCCTGTGGAAGACCGCCCGCGCGGTGGCCGCCGGCTCCGGGGCATACTGAACCACCGCGTTCGGTACTCCCAGCTCCACCTTCGGTACCCCCAAGCTCTACCTGTGACCGCTGGCGCAATCTGTGCGGCTACCTGCTTCACGACTGCGGCGTGCTCTGACGATTACGGCTTGCTCTGAACAGTCAGAGGCGACACGGGCCTGCCTGACCGGGAAACAGATCTGCCTTGACGGGGGAAATAATGCGTATCCGACGCCTGCTCGCAGGTATCACGACGGTTGGTGCCGGGGTCCTCGGGCTGGTCGGCATCCCGCCTGCCGCCGCGCTGCAGGGGACCGTGCCCGGCAACGCCGCATCGAGCTGGCAGACCAACGGTGCCGTGTCGGCGATCGCCGCCGCCAACGGGGTCGTCTACCTCGGCGGCGACTTCACCAGCGTCCGGCCGCCGGGCACCGCCGCGGGGTCGGGCGAGGTCGCCCGCAACCACCTCGCCGCGTTCGACGCCAGCACCGGTGCGTTGATCACCTCGTTCAACCACAACGTCAACGCCGCGGTCAAGGTGCTCTCGATCAGCGCTGACGGCCAGACCCTGTACGCGGGCGGTGATTTCACCAGCATCGACGGCACCACCCGAAACCGGATCGCCGCCTTCACCGCGTCCTCCGGCGCCCTGACGTCCTTCAATCCCAACGCCAACGGCCGGGTTGCCGGGATCGCCGCGACCGCGTCGACCATCTACGTCGCCGGTGAGTTCTCCACCATCGGCGGCCGCACCGAACGCCGGGTCGCCGCGCTGAACCCGAGCACCGGCGCCGCGCTGGCCGGCTTCACCACCACGCCGGACAACGTCGTCTACCAGATCGCGCTGACGCCCGCCGGGGACAAGCTCTATCTCGCCGGCGCCTTCCTGAGCGTCAACGGCGACACCAGCTACCACGCCGTGGCCGCCGTGGACACCGCCACCGGCGCGAACCTGCCGTTGCCCGCCGCGTCGGTCATCCCGCCGAAGACCGACTCCTGCATCGTCGAGGCCAAGTCGGTCAAGACCGACGCCGCCGGCGCCTACTTCGGAGTCGAGGGCACCGGCGGCGGCTGCTTCGACGGCACCTTCGCGGTGAACAACGCCGACGGCTCGCTGCGCTGGCAGAGCATGTGCCTGGGCGCGACCCAGGCGGTGCAGCCGATCGGCGACATCCTCTACACCGGCTCGCACAGCCACGACTGCAGCGCCGACCAGGCTGTCGACCCCGACAGCTTCCCCGAGATCGGCTGGTCGAAGGGGTTGTCGCGGCACCTGCTGTCACGCACCATCAGCGGCGGCCTGTTGGCCAGCTGGTACGCCAACACCAACGGTGGGCCGAATGGCGCCGGCCTCGGCCCACGGGTGATGGCCACCGACGGCAGCCAGCTCTTCGTGGGCGGCGAATTCACCACCGTGAACGGCCTTTCCCAGCAGGGGTTCGCCCGGTTCTCACCGGCCACCGGCGACCTGACGGCGCCGGCACGCCCGCCGGCCCCGACCGTGGTCGCACGCGGCGGGGGCAAGGTGTCGATCTTCGTGCAGGCTCCGCTGGACATCGACGACACGGACCTGACCGTCCGGCTGTACCGGGACGGCGCGGCCACCCCGATCGCAACGGCCGCGGTCCACTCGCTGTTCTGGAAGCAGCCGGTCCTCGCGTTCAGCGACGACGGGCTCGCGCTCGGCAGCAGCCACAGCTACACCGCCGACGCCGTGGAGGCGTTCGGGTCGAACGCCGGCTCGAAGTCCGCGGCGAGCCGGGCCGTCACCGTGCTGACCACCCCGCCGGCCTACGAGGCCGCGGTCGCGCAGGACGATCCGGTCCTGGACTGGCGCCTCGGCGACGCCGCCGGCCCGCTGACCGCCGATTCCTCCGCCAGCAAGAACGCCGGGCTTGCCTTCGGAGGGACCGCCGTCGGTTTCGGCACAGCGGGTGCGGTTGCCGGGAACACCGCGATCACCACCAACGGCTCGACCGGCTACGTCTCCTCCACCGCCAGGCAGGACTCACCGTCGAGCTTCTCGGTCGAGACCTGGTTCAGGACCACCAGCACCAGCGGCGGCAAGATCATCGGCTTCGGCGACCAGCAGGGCGGCCTGGACTTCAACGGCAACCCGACGCTGAGCGGCGCCTACGACAAGCAGATCTACCTGACCAACGACGGGCGGGTGGTCTTCGGCGTCTGGGTGGGCTTCGCCGACACCCTCACCTCCGCCAACGCCTACAACGACGGGCAGTGGCACCACGTGGTGGGCAGCCAGGGTCCGCAGGGCCTGACCCTGTATGTCGACGGCGCCAAGGCAGCCCACGACGGCCAGACCCAGAACCAGTCCTACTCCGGCTACTGGCGGATCGGCGGCGACAACCTGGGCGGCTGGCCCAACCAGCCGGCCAGCAACTTCTTCGCCGGCGCCATCGACGAGACGGCGGTGTATGACCACGCGCTCAGCCTGACCTCGGTGCGCAACCACTACGCCGCCTCGGGCCGCACCCCGCCGCCGGCCGCCGGCCCGACCGACAGCTACGGCAAGGCGGTCTACAACGACGCCCCCGCCACCTACTGGCGCCTGGACGAGACCACGGGCAGCACGGCGGCCGACAGCTCGGACAACGCCAGCACCGGTACCTACGTCGGCGGGGTCGTCCAGGGCGCCGGCGGGGCGCTCGGCTCCACCGGCCGAGCCGCCACCTTCGACGGCAGCTCGGGCAACGTGGCGCTCAACTCCCAGCGCGGCGGGCCGTCGGCCTACAGCACCGAGCTGTGGTTCTCCTCCAGCACCACCAGCGGCGGCAAGCTGATCGGTTTCGGCAACGCCCAGACCGGCCTGAGCGGCAACTACGACAAGCAGGTCTACCTGACCAACGACGGCCGGCTGGTGTTCGGCGTGTACAACAACGGCTTCGACACCGTGTACTCGCCGGCCGGCCTGGCCGATGGCCAGTGGCACCAGGTGGTGGCCAGCCAGGGGCCGACCGGAATGCGGCTCTACGTCGACAACCACCTGGTGGGCAGCAACGCCGCGTCGGCGAACCAGGCCTACAGCGGCTACTGGCGGGTCGGCGGCGACAACCTCAACGCCTGGCCGGACCAGCCCAGCAGCGCCTACTTCGCCGGGACCATCGACGAGGTCGCCATCTATGACAGCGTGCTGTCGGCGGCTCAGGTGGACGCCCACTACACCGCCTCCGGCCGTGGCGGCGGCGCCGACGCGGTGCCGCCGA
>DASZEI010000136.1:0-2361 GCA_035940975.1 Jatrophihabitans sp.
CCGCGCTCCAGGCTGAGGGCCACCAGCTCGCCGGCCCGCACCCCGGCGTCCTGCAGCCGTCCGGCCAGCTGCCTCGCCTCGCGGTCCAGCTGGCCGTAGCTCAGCTGCCGGTCCGGCGCCAGCACCGCCACCGCGTCCGGCCGGTCGGCCGCCTGGCGCTGGAACAACTCGTGCAGCAGCGGCAGCGCCGAACCAGCCGAGCCGGGTGCCTGCCCGGACGGCTGCAGCCGGGCCTGCGGCAGCAACGTTTCGACACCGGCCTGCCAGGCCGCCGGGTCGGCCAGCCGGTCCAGCAGCGCGCAGTAGGCGGCGAACATCTCGGCCACCATGCCCTCGCCGAACAGCTCGTCGATGCTGTCCCAGTTGAACTGCAGCCGGCCCTGCACCTCGAAGACCGTGTGATCGATCCACACCTGCGGGGTCTGGGTGATGCTGTGCACGGTGGTGCCGCCCAGGGCCAGCGCCAGGTCGCCCTCGGTGAACCGGCCGAACTCGGAGGCCTGGCCGACCGTGCTGTTGAACACCACCGGCATCGCGCCCGGCTGGGTGCCGCGGGCCTTGGAGACCTCGCGGGCCACCAGCACCCCGCTCATCGCGGAGTGGTCCATGTCCTGCCACAGCCGGTCCTGGACCCTGCGTGCCTGGTCGGCGAAGGCGGCGTCGGGGGCCACCTCCAGTTCCAGCAGCACCAGCGAGGTGAAGTCGCCCAGCACCGCGTTGATGTCGGGATGCAGCGGCAGCCGGTTGAACAGCGGCAGGCTCAGGCTGAAGCGGGGTTGCCGGCTCCACAGCGCCAGCACCTGGGCGAAGGCGGTCAGCAGCAGCGTCGAGGCGGTCACGCCGCAACTACCGGCCGCCGCCTTCAGGGCGTCCCACTGCTCCGCGGGCAGCGATCGCTGGTAGCGGGTGAAGTGCGGCCGCCGGATGCTGTCGGGCTGGCGGGCCAGCGGCAGCTCCGGCGCGCCGGCGAGCTCGCCGGCCCGCTGCTGCCAGTACCGCCGGGCGCGCTGGTAGCGCGGGCCCTGCCGCAGCGCCTGCTCGGCCAGCACGCAGTCGCGGAAGGTGATCCGCAGCGGCGGCAGCTCGACGTCCGGGTCGAGGTAGAGCTGCACCAGCTCGCGCTCCAGCAGGTCGGTGCTGGCGGCGTCGAGGATCAGCGCGTCGGTGCTCAGGTGCAGCCGGACCTCGCCGTCCAGCAGCGTCACCGCGAACTCGAACAGCGGCCAGCGGCCGGCGTCGAGCAACTCGTGCGACATCCGGTCCCGGATCTCGGCCAGCCGGCGCTCGGCCTCGGCCGGCTCCAGGCCGCGCAGGTCGTGGCACGGCATCTCATACGGCGGCACCTCGGGCAGCACCCGCTGGGTGCCGTCGGCGGCGAACACCGCGCGCAGCATGTCGTGCCGGGCGATCAGCCGGTTCAGCGCCCGGGTGAAGCGGTCGGCGTCGAACTCGGGCAGCCGGATCTCCTCGTAGCCGTGCGCGCCCACCCCACCGAGGGAGATGGTGGAGTCGCGCCCGACCCAGTACGCCTGCTGGATGTCGGTCAGCCCGAACGGCTGGTAGCGGCCGGCCGGATCGGGCCGCAGCGGCGGCAGCACCAGCCCGGCGCCGGCCTGGTCGGCATCGTCCGCTTGGTCGGCAGCCGGGTTGCCGGCCAGCTCGGCTGCCAGGTCGGCCAGTATCGGATGCTGGAAGAGGCTGCGCAGTGACAGCTGCGCCGGCATCCGCTGGTTGATGGTGGCGACCAGCCGGGTGGCCAGCAGCGAGTGCCCGCCCAGGGCGAAGAAGTCGTCCCCGATCCCGACCCGGTCGCGGTGCAGCACCTCGGCCCAGATGGCCGCCAGCCGTGCCTCGGTCTCGGTGCGCGGCGCCTGGTAGTCGGTCGCGTCGGTCCGGGCCGGCGCCGGCAGCGCGCGCCGGTCGAGCTTGCCGTTCACCGTCAGCGGCAGCCGTTCCAGCAGCACCCAGCGGGTCGGCACCAGGTGCTCGGGCAGCCGCCGCTTCAGCTGGTCGCGGGCCGCCTCGGCGGTGGTCGAACCCACCAGGTAGGCGACCAGCTGCTTGTCGCCCGGGTCGTCCTCGCGCAGCAGCACGGCCGCCTCGCGCACCCCCGGCACGGCCAGCAGCGCGCTCTCCACCTCGCCCAGCTCCACCCGGAAGCCCCGCACCTTCACCTGGCTGTCGGCCCGGCCGACGTAATCGAGGCTGCCGTCCGTCCGCCGCCGGACCAGGTCGCCGCTGCGATACATCCGACTGCCCGCCGGGCCGAACGGGTCGGGCACGAACCGCTCGGCGGTCAGCCCCGGCCGGTCCAGGTAACCGCGGGCCAGGCTGTCGCCGCCGATGTAGAGCTCGCCGACC
>DASZEI010000137.1:0-21329 GCA_035940975.1 Jatrophihabitans sp.
GTCCGCCCCGCCGCCCGGGGCGACCGATCCCGCGATCCTGCGCAACTTCTGCATCATCGCGCACATCGACCACGGCAAGTCGACGCTTGCCGACCGGATGCTGCAGCTGACGGGCGTCGTCGAGGGGCGGGACATGCGCGCCCAGTACCTGGACCGGATGGACATCGAGCGCGAGCGCGGCATCACCATCAAGGCCCAGAACGTCCGGATGCCCTGGCGCTCGCAGCAAGATGGCACCGACTACACGCTGCACATGATCGACACCCCCGGCCACGTCGACTTCACCTACGAGGTGAGCCGCAGCCTGGCCGCCTGCGAGGGCGCGGTGCTGCTGGTCGACGCCGCCCAGGGCATCGAGGCGCAGACGCTGGCCAACCTGTACCTGGCGCTGGAGAACGACCTGCACATCATCCCGGTGCTGAACAAGATCGACCTGCCGGCCGCCCAGCCCGACCTCTACGCCGCCGAGATCGCCCACATCATCGGCTGCGACCCGGACGACGTGCTGCGGGTCTCGGCCAAGACCGGCCAGGGCGTCGAGGAGCTGCTCGACGTGATCTGCCGCGACGTCCCGCCACCGGTCGGAAACGCCGACGCCCAGGCCCGGGCGATGATCTTCGACTCGGTCTATGACATCTACCGGGGCGTGATCACCTACGTCCGGGTGATCGACGGCCACATCAGTCCCCGGCAGCGGATCAAGATGATGTCGACCGGCGCCACCCATGAGCTGCTCGAGGTCGGCGTCATCTCACCGGAGCCGGTGGTGTCCAAGGGCCTGGGCGTGGGCGAGGTCGGTTACCTGATCACCGGGGTGAAGGACGTCCGGCAGTCCAAGGTGGGCGACACCGTGACCGACGCCGCCAAGCCCGCCCGCCAGGCGCTGGGCGGCTACCGCGACCCGAAACCCATGGTGTACTCGGGCCTGTTCCCGATCGACGGCTCGGACTTCCCGCTGCTGCGCGACGCCCTGGACCGGCTGCGGCTCAACGACGCCGCGCTGGTCTACGAGCCGGAATCCTCCGGCGCGCTCGGCTTCGGCTTCCGGTGCGGCTTCCTCGGCCTGCTGCACCTGGAGATCACCAGGGATCGCCTGGAACGGGAGTTCGGCCTGGAGCTGATCTCGACCGCGCCCAACGTGGTGAACCGGGTGATCCTCGAGGACGGCCGCGAGTTCGTGGTCACCAACCCCTCGGACTGGCCGTCCGGGCAGAAGATCGCCGAGGTGTACGAGCCGATCGTCAAGTCGATGATCATCGCCCCGAGCGAGTACATCGGCGCGATCATGGAGCTCTGCCAGACCCGGCGCGGCGCCCTGCTGGGCATGGACTACCTGTCCGAGACCCGGGTGGAGCTGCGCTACACGCTGCCCCTCGGCGAGATCATCTTCGACTTCTTCGACGCGCTGAAGTCACGCACCCGCGGCTACGCCAGCCTGGACTACGAGGATGCCGGCGAGCAGAGCGCGGACCTGGTGAAGGTCGACATCCTGCTGCAGGGCGAGCCGGTGGACGCGTTCTCGGCGATCGTGCACAAGGACAAGGCCTACGCCTACGGCGTGCTGATGACGACAAAGCTGCGCGAGCTGATCCCGCGCCAGCAGTTCGAGGTGCCGATCCAGGCCGCCGTCGGGTCCCGGGTGATCGCCCGCGAGAGCATCCGGGCAATCCGCAAGGACGTGCTGGCCAAGTGCTACGGCGGTGACATCACCCGCAAGCGCAAGCTGCTGGAGAAGCAGAAGGAAGGCAAGAAGCGGATGAAGATGGTAGGCCGGGTGGAGGTCCCCCAGGAGGCCTTCATCGCCGCGCTGTCCACCACCGAGTCGCCCGACTCCGGCAAGAAATAGTCCGTAGGTGACCGACTACAGCGGTCTGATCGTGCCGCTGCCGGACCTCGAACCCGTAGTCGGGAAGTGGCGAGCCAAGTACGACACCTTCGCCGATACCCCGGCTCACGTGACCGTGCTGTTTCCCTGGATACCGCCGGACAGCCTCACCGAGGCCGACCTCGACGCGGTCGGGCAGCTGACCACGAGCTGGCAGCCGTTCGAGGTGTGCTTCGCACGATTCGGAACGTTCGAGGACGAGGACGTGCACTATCTGGCGCCGGAGCCGGCCGATCCATTCCTGGCGCTGACCGAAGATCTCTGCACGGTCTGGCCGGAGTACCCACCGTACGAAGGTGTCTTCGCCGAGGTGGTGCCGCATCTGACCGTGTCCACCAGCGCCGACGCCGCGCAGGCCGCGGAGTTCCGCGCCGCCGTCACAGCCCTGCTGCCGGTACGCACCATCGCCCGGGAGCTGACCGCGATCGAGGTGCTCGACGGTCAGTGCCGCGTCCGCCGGTCGTTCCGGCTCGGTGGCCGCAAACGCTGATCTCCTGACCGAAATCGACCCTGGCAGCCTGTCAGCGCTCTGCCGTAGCGTCCGGGCTGTCCGTTGAGCACAGTGCCAAGAGGGGATGCGTACCGCATGACCGCACGGGAAGAGGCGTATACCGCCGCGCTGCAAGCCGCGGTGACCCACGCGCGAAGCTGGTTGGCCTCGGTGCCCGACCGGCCGATCCCGCCGCGGCGCGGCGCCGACGAGCTGGCCAAGGCCTTCGGCGAGATCCCGGACGGCCCGAGCGATCCGGCGGCGGCCATCGACCTGCTCGCCGAGGTCGTCGACGACGGACTGATGGCGATGGCCTCCGGACGGTTCTTCGGCTGGGTGATCGGTGGCACCCTGCCCGCCGCACTGGCCGCGGACTGGCTGGTCACCGCCTGGGACCAGAACGCCGGCATGCGGACCCCGACGCCGGGCGTGGTGGCTACCGAGGAGGCGGCCGGTCGCTGGCTGCTCGACCTGCTCGGCCTGCCGGACCGCTGCGCCGTCGGGTTCGTCACCGGCGCGACGATGGCCAACTTCACGGGCCTCGCGGCCGCGCGGGAGCAGGTGCTGGCCGACGCCGGCTGGGATGTCGGCCAGCGCGGCCTGAACGGGGCGCCGCCGGTCACCGTGCTGGTCGGCGCCGAGCGGCACGACACGGTCGACGTGGCGCTGCGCTACCTGGGACTGGGCGCGCCGACCGTGGTGCCGGCCGATGACCAGGGCCGGATCCGCGCCGACGCGCTGGCCGAGCGGTTGACCACCAGGCAGGGGACCGGGCCGGCGATCGTCTGCCTGCAGGCCGGCAACCTGCACTCCGGCGCGTTCGACCCGTTCACCGAGGCCATCGCCGTCGCACACCAGCACGGCGCCTGGGTGCACATCGACGGCGCTTTCGGCCTGTGGGCAGGTGCGAGCCCGACCCACCGGCACCTGGTCGAGGGCTACCAGGACGCCGACTCGTGGGCCACCGACGCGCACAAGACGCTCAACGTCCCGTTCGACTGCGGGATCGCGATCGTCGCCAAGCCGGCCCCGCTGCGCCGCGCGTTCGGCGTGCACGGCGACTACCTGATACCCGATGCCGCCGGGGACCCGCTTGACCGGGTACCGGAGATGTCGCGGCGGGCCCGGGGCGTGCCGGTGTGGGCGGCCCTGCAATCGCTGGGCCGGACCGGCGTCACCGGCTTGGTCGACGGGCTGGTCGGCCACGCCCAGGCGATCGCGGCCGGAATCGCCGAGGTGGACGGCGTCGAGGTGCTCAACGAGGTGGTGTTCACCCAGGTCTGCTTCACCGTCGGGGGCGAGGAGCGCACCCGCGCCGTGATGCAGCACCTGCTCGCCGAGGGGGTCACCTGGATGTCCGGCTCGCGCTGGGCCGGCCACCAGATCATTCGGGTGTCGGTCAGCAACTGGTCCACCGACGAGCAGGACGTCGCGATGTCCGTCGCGGCGGTCCGGCGCGCGGTCGAGGCGACCGGCTAGTCGAGGCGACCGGCCGGTCGGGGCGACCGGCCAGCGAAGGCGGCCGGCTAGTCGGGGCGACCGGCTGGTAGAGGCGACCGGCCGGCCGAGCCTCAGCGCAGGCCGTCGAACAGGTCGCTCTCGGGCAGCGGAGCCCCGGTCCGGTCCCGCACCCGCAGGAAGGTCTCCTTGCCCATCAGCTCGGTGAACATCTCCCTCCCCATCCGCAGGAAGAAGATGTTCTCGCCCTGGCTTGCATGCGCTGCCAGCGCGTCGTACTTCTGGTCGCCGAACGCGCTGGTGTCCACCCAGGTGGTGATCTGCTCGTCGGGCAGCCCGATCTCGGGCTCCGGCTGGTCCGGATCCGGCTCGTCCCAGTCCGCGCCCAGCTCCCGCATCAGGCGGGCGAACTCGGCGAACGCCGACCGGGGCACGGTCGTCCAGTAGACCTTGGCCGGCAGCCCGGTCATCTCCACCGCGGCCATGGTGATCCGGTGTGCCTGGATGTGGTCGGGGTGGCCGTAGAAGCCGTTCTCGTCATAGGTGACGACCACATCCGGCTGGTAGCGCTCCATCAACTCCGCCAGCCGGGCGGCCGCCTCGTCCACCGGGGTCGCCCAGAAGGAGCCGGGCGCGTTGTTGCTCGGCCAGTCCATCATCCCGGAGTCGGCGTAGCCGAGCAGCTCCAGGTGGCTGACCTTCAGCACCTCGCAGCTCCGCTCCAACTCCTGCCGGCGCAGCTCGACGACCTTGTCCGGGTCGTGGCCCGGGTCGCCGGGCTTCACGCCGTCCGGGCCGTCGCCGCACCGGCCGTCGGTGCAGGTCACCAGCACCGTCCGGATGCCTTCGGCCGCGGCCTTGGCCAGCACGCCACCGGTGCCGGTGGCCTCGTCGTCGGGGTGCGCGTGCACTGCCATCAGCGTCAGGGGGCGATCGACCATGTCAGAACCCTAATGCCACGACTCTGCCGATGCTGCTGTGGCGCTGCCGCCTGCCCGGTCAGAGGTCGGAGGAGCCCGCGGTCGACGGTAGGAACGACTGCCATGCGGACGAACCGGCTTCGGGAGAGGATGTCGAGGTGACCGGTAACAGCCGCAGCGGCAAGTCCCCGACGCGCTGGTATGTGGTGTCGGAGGACGTCACCGATCGCGAGCTTGCCGAGCGGGCCTGCCTGGCCGTTCTGGATGTGGTGCGGGCGCGCACCCGGCGGATTACCGTCGATGCGTACTCCGACTACCGGGACAGCCTCTCCGCGCGAGCGCAGGCGCCACAGGACGAGCTTCGTGCCAGAGGTCAGCTGAGCACCGGCCGCAACCGCGGTGACCCGGGTATGGGGGTTGAACTCGACCCGTCCCGGCCCGCCGACTGGGACCTGGTGCGGGCCTACGCCGCGTGGTCCATCCACGTCGAACTCGACAGTGCTGAGAGCACGTTGGCGACCCTGCATGACTGTGGCCACTCGATCGGCGCCGAACTCACCGAAGCTGAAGCTGACCAGCTGGCTCACCTGCTGGCCGGAGTGCTGCGGGTCGAGCCGCTGGAGGAGTGGCGCAAGCGGGACAAGGCCGACCGGCGCGGGCGCCGCTGAGCTGCCCACCCCGCTCCCGCCTGCGCAAACGACTCGACGCCACTGCCAGAATCGGCTGCGTGGACGACTACCGCGCAATGAACCTGGCCAACTGGGACGAGCGGGCGCCGGCGCATGCCGCCTCGCCCGGCTATGCGCTGCAGCGCTTCCGCGACGACCCGAGCTTCCTGTCCAAGGTGGTGCGCTTCGACCAGCCCTACCTGGGCGACCTCAGCGGCCTGCGCGGCCTGCACCTGCAATGCCACATCGGCACCGACACCCTGTCGCTGCACCGCCTCGGCGCCCGGATGAGCGGGTTGGACTTCTCCGGCTCGGCGCTGGCCGAGGCCCGCGCGCTGGCCGAGTCGGTCGGCGCCGACATTGACTACGTGCAGGCCGACGCCTACGAGGCGGTGGAGCGGTTCGGCCCGCAGCGCTTCGACCTGCTCTACACCGGGGTGGGCGCGCTGTGCTGGCTGCCCGACATCGCCCGCTGGGGCCGGCTGGTCGCCGACCTGCTGGCACCCGGCGGCCGGCTGTTCATCCGGGAGGGCCACCCGGCGCTGTGGGCGATCGACGACCGGCGCGAGGATCACCTGCTGGCCGCGGAGTACCCGTACTTCGAGGCTGAGCAGCCGGTGGTGTTCGAGGAGGAGGGCACCTACGTACCGACCGAGGTCGAGTTCGCGCACAACAACAGCGCCAGCTGGAACCACGGCATCGGCGAGATTATCACCGCGGTGCTGGACGCGGGGCTGCGGCTCACCCAGTTCGTCGAGCATCGCTCGGTGCCGTGGGAGGCGCTGCCCGGCGCGATGACCCGCGGCGAGGACGAGGAGTGGCGGCTGATCGACCGGCCGGAACGGCTGCCGCTGACCTACACCCTGCAGGCGGTCAAGGACTGACCGGCGCTCAGCCGAGCAGTGGTTGCACCTCGGCTCCGGCGAAGCGCGCGAACTCGGCCAGCGGCGGCGCGTCGTCGCCGACCGAGAGCAGCGCGACCGTGGTGGCGCCCGCGTCGACGAACCGGCCGACCCGGGCGGCGACGTCGGCGGCCGGCGGCCGGTCGGCCACCGTCACGAAGACCACCACCTCGGGTGCGGTATCGAGACCCGCCCCCGAGCGGCCGGCCCGCACGTGGCGCACCGCCTCGGGCACCTGGTCGAGGGTCGTCTCGCCGGTCAGGATCACCCCGTCGCCGACCGCGCCGGCCAGCTCGAGGGTGCGCGGACCGATCCCGCCCACCAGCACCGGCGGCACGGTCCGCGGCGGCCAGGTCAGGCCGACGGCATCCAGCGTCACGTACCGCCCGGACGTCGAGACCGTCTGCCCGTGCAGCAACTCGCGCAGCGCCGTGGCGTACTCGTCCAGCAGCGTCATCGGCGAGGGCACCCGCGCCCCGACCTGACCCATCCAGTCCAGCACGCCGTGCCCGACGCCGGGAACCAGCCGGCCCGGAAACAGCCGGGCCAGGGTCGCCAACTCCATCGCGGTCAGTGCCACGTTGCGCAGCGGAACCGGCAACAGGCCGATGCCGACCCGCAGCCGCTCGGTCCAGGCCAGCACCGCCGCCGCGGTGGCGATGCCGCTCTCGGCGAAGCAGTCCTCCCAGAGCCACAGCTCACCGACTCCGGACTCCTCGGCGGCCATCGCCACCGGCCGCAGCTGCTCCGGCGCGAGGTCGGGCGGGAAGATCACGCCCAGGTTCACCATGGCAAGCAGTATCTCCCAAGCAGGAACGGCCGCCTCAGCCGAGGATGCCGCGCACCGAGACGTGGCCCTTGAGCAGGTTGCGGGCAATCGTCCGGCGCTGGATCTCGTCGGTGCCCTCATAGATCCGCAGCAGTCGCAGCTCGCGGTACCACCGCTCGATCGGCAGTTCGCGGGTGTAGCCCATGCCGCCGTGGATCTGCAGCATCCGGTCCACGATCTCGTTCGCCTTCACCCCGCCGAACAGCTTGGCCATCGACTGGGCGTGCCGCGAGTCCAGGCCCTGGTCCACCTGCCAGGCCGCGCTGAGCACCAGCCAGCGCAGCGCCTCCAGCTCCACCGCCGAGTCGGCGATCATCCACTGGATCGCCTGGCGGTCGGCAATCGGCTGGCCGAAGGTGACCCGGTTGCGGGCGTGCTGCATGGCCATCTCCATCAGCCGCTCGCAGGCGCCGACGGCCCGGGCCGGCAGCAGGTAGCGGCCCCGGCCGATCCACTGCATGGCCAAGGAGAAACCCTGCCCCAGCTCGCCGAGGATGTTGCGCTCGGGCACCCGCACCTCGTCGAAGACCAGCGCCGCCGGTCCCCACTGGCCCATGGTGTCGATGTATTCGGACTTCCAACCGGCGTCCCGGTCGGCCAGGAAGCAGGTCACCCCGCCGTTGATCCCCAGAGCCGGGTCGGTGATGGCGAACACCATGGTGAAGTCGGCCTCGTTGCCGCCGGTGATGAAGGTCTTCTCGCCGTTGATGACCCAGTCCGAGCCGTCCTTGCGGGCGGTGGTGCGGATCGCGGTGAGATCGGAGCCGGCGGCCGGTTCGGTGATCGCGAAGCAGGAGATCCGCTCGCCCTCGATGGTCGGCAGCAGGTACTCCCGCTGCTGCGACTCGTTGGCGTGGAACAGGATGTTGTCGGCCGAGCCGCCGAACCGGAACGGCACGAACGAGCGGCCGAGCTCGGCCTCGATCAGCGACGCGAGCACCGCGGACAGGTCCATCCCGCCGTACTGCTCGGGCGTCTGGATTCCCCAGAAACCGAACTGCCGAGCCTTGTTCCTCAGCTCGGCAAGCTCGTCGGCGGTGATGCCGGGCTGGTGGGCCCGCTCCCGGCGCAGCACCTCCGGCTCCATCGGCATGATCTCGCGCTGGACGAAGTTGCGTACCCAGTCGCGGGTCTGACGCTCTTCCTCGGTCAGGGAGAAGTCCATGGCGGGGGTGCCCTCCTCGCTAGCGTGTCGAGCCGGCCTGCCTCGAATCTAACCCGACATCAGGACTCAGGGCTCAGGGCTCGATCACGATCTTGCCGACCAGGTCGCCGGCCTGCATCGCGGCCAGCCCCTCGGCCACCTGCTCCAGCGGCAGGATGCGATCGATCCTGGGACGCAGGCCGGTCACCCGCAGGAACGAGATCAGCTCGCCGAGCTCGGCCTTGGTGCCCATCGTGGAACCGATCACCTGCAACTGCAGGAAGAAGATGCGGTTCAGCTCGGCCGGCGGCATCGCCCCGGAGGTGGCGCCGGAGATCACCACCCGGCCGCCCGGCCGCAGCGATTTCAGCGAGTGCGACCAGGTGGCCGCCCCGACCGTCTCCAGCACCGCGTCGACCCGCTCGGGCAGCCGGCTGCCCGAGCCGAACGCCTGGTGGGCGCCCAGCTCCAGCGCGGTCGCCTGCTTGGCCTCGGTGCGCGCGGTGGCCCAGACCCGCAGGCCGGCGGCCCGGGCCAGCCCGATGCAGGCCGAGGCGACCCCGCCGGTGGCGCCCTGCACCAGCACGGTCTGCCCCGGGCGCAGCCCGGAACTGACGAACAGCATCCGGTAGGCGGTCAGCCAGGCGGTCGGCAGGCAGGCCGCTTCGGCGAAGGACAGCTCGGCGGGCTTGGGCAGCAGGTTGCGGGTGGGCACCGTCACCAGCTCGGCCAGCGCGCCCTGGTGCTTCTCGCTCAGCAGCGAGCGGCCCGGGTCCAGAGTCTCGTCGCCGGACCAGTCCTCGGCGCTGATCACCGAATGCAGCACGACCTCCTGGCCGGTCGCGGTGTCGATGCCGGCCGCGTCGCCGCCCAGGATCATCGGCAGCCGTTCCTCGGAGATGCCCACCCCGCGCAGCGTCCACAGGTCGTGGTGGTTGAGGCTGGCGGCCTTCACCCGCACGGTGGTCCAGCCGGGCCTCGGCCCGGGTTCGGGACGCTCGCCGACGACCAGCCCGTCCAGCGGGGCGTCCGGGTTCAGGGCACTGGCGTAGGCGGCTCGCATAGCCCGACCCTAAACGCCGTCCCGTCCCCACGCTGCGGCGACCTCGCCCGACGCCAGGGCGCGGGGGCGGACCCGAGCAGGGTGTCAGAGCAGACCGGCCGGCACCTTGCTCAGCGCCCGCTCGATGGCTGCCACCAGCTCGCGGGCCGAGGAGGCGGTCAGCTCGACCGCGATCCGGTCGCCGGCCGCGCCGGTCCCGGTCAGGTCGATGTTGAGGGTGTGCTCGGCCTGCGCGTGCACGGGATGGTCGAAGTACACCGTGGCCTCGGTCAGGGCCACCCAGCCTGCCCGGGCCTTGCCGCTGCCGGTGATCGTGGCGTGCTCGGTGTTGTAGGTGCACATCGGCTCAGCCAATCGTCCGGGCGAAGAAGTCCGCGATCTTGGAGTAACCGTCCACGGCCTGCTGCTGCCGGTAGGACGGCCGGTCGGTGCAGAAGAAGGCGTGCCCGGCCCCGTCGTAGGAGTGCAGCTCGTGCTGCTTGCCGTGCCCGGTGAGCAGCCGGTCCAGCTCGGCCACCTGCTCGGGTGAGGGATAGGAGTCCTCGGCGCCGAACATGCCCAGCAGCGGGCAGCTGAGGTTGGCCAGCTGGTCCTCCAGGCCGCCCGCCTGCACCGGGAAGTCCGCCGGCGGCGTGCCGATCACGTACGCGCCGTAGCAGTCCACGACACCCTGCAGGTCGAGGTTGCAGGCGGCCAGCACCGCCTGCCGGCCGCCCGAGCAGTGCCCGATCACGGCCACCTTGCCGTTGCTGGTCGGCAGGCCGCGCAGGTGGGCCGCGGCGCCGGCGACGTCACCGACCAGCCGCTCGTCCGGTACCCCGCCGCGCTTGCGGGCCACGGCGGCGGCGTCGTCCGGGTCAGCCCCCGGCGCCTCCCGGGAGTACAGGTTGGGCAGCAGGGCGTGGTAGCCGTCGGCGGCGAACCTGCGGGCCACCTCCTTGCTCCAGCGGTCATAGCCAGGCAGGTGATGGATCAGCACGACCCCGCCGTGCGAACCGCCACCGCTGGGGCCCGCGTAGTAGGCCTCGATCCGATCACCACCCGCGCCCGCGATCTCGATGGTGCCCGCGGTCATCGCGTCGTCCACATCTGCTCCCTCGGCTGCTGCGCTCCAGACACGACCGTAACGCCATCGTGCCTCGCGAGGTATCAGCGTGCGAGCTCCAGGTCGGGACGGTAGAGGTCCAGCCACAGGGCGAGATCCAGCGCCCGCTCCAGGCCGAGTCGGGTCAACCTCGGCAGGACGGCTGAGTCGTCGAAGACCGCGGCGGCCAACCAGTTGCGGTCCACCAGCTCGAAGACGGCATGACTCGGGTCGGACAGCAGTGCCTTGCTCTGCTCCTGGAGTTCCCGCGTGTAGTACGGGTCCTGGGTGGACGGGTACGCGCTCTTCGGCCGCCACGCGACCGACTCCGGCAGCATGTCCTTGACGGCCCCACGCAGCAGGCTTTTCTCCATGCCGTCGTAGTTCTTCATCGCCCAGGACGTGTTGTACACGTAGTCGATGAGCCGGTGGTCGCAGAACGGCACCCGGACCTCCAGCCCGACCGCCATGCTCAACCGGTCCTTGCGGTCGAGAAGGTTGCGAATGAACCGGCTCAGGTGCAGGTAGATGATGACCCGCATGCGGTGTTCGACGTCGTCGTCGGAGTCTGACCGCTGGACCTCGGCCACCGCCTCGTCGTACATGTCGCGCTGGTAGTCCGCCAGTGCGAGCGTGGACAACACGTCGGGACGCAGCCCGGTCCCGGCCTTGTCCAACGGGCCCACATCGATCGCGAGCCACGGGAACGCGCGGGTCTGCTGGGTCTGCGGAATGCGCATGTGCTTGTACCCGCCGAAGATCTCATCGGCGCACTCGCCCGACAGCGCCACGGTCGAGCGCTTGCGGATCTTGGCGAACATCAGGTACAGCGAGAAGTCCATGTCGCCGAGGTTCACCGGGATGTCCCGCGCGGCGAGTACTGCCCTGCGTACCTCAGGATTGGCCAATTCCTTCGAGTCGAGAACGATATCCGTGTGGTCGGCCCCGACGTGACGGACGACGTCGCGCACGAACGGTGCGTCGTCAGTGGTCTGGAACTCGTTCGGCTTGAAGACGTCGGCGTAGCCCCTGAAGTCGACCGCGAACGTCCGCACCCGGTCGCGTCCGAGATGGGCCGCGGCCAGCGCGGTGAGCGTGCTGGAGTCCAGGCCGCCGGACAGCAGCACGCAGTGCGGCACGTCGGCGACGATCTGGTGGCGGACGCTGTCGTCCAGCAGTTCACGGATCCGGCCCACCGTGACGTCGAGGTCGTCGGTGTGCGGGCGGGTTTCCAGGCGCCAGTAGGTGCGTTCACGCAAGCCCTGCGCGTCCACCGTGACGATCGTGGCGGGCTCCACCTGCCTCATCCCTGACCAGAACGTCTGCCGCGGGCTGTGGACGTAGGAGAGCGCCTCACGCAGCCCGTCCACGTCGACCACCCGCTTGGCGATCGGATTGGCCAGGATTGCCTTGGGTTCTGAGCCGAACAGCACGCCGTCGGCCGTCGGGTAGTAGTAGAGGGGCTTGATGCCTATCCGGTCGCGGATCATGACCAGCTTGCGATCCCTGGCATCCCAGATCGCGAATGCGTACATGCCGATGAGCCGCTCGGCCAGTCCCGCGCCCCACTGGAGGTATCCGCGCAGTACCACCTCGGTATCGCTGTCCGTGCTGAACCGCTGGCCCCCTTGGATCAATTCCTCGCGCAGTTCGACGAAGTTGTACACCTCACCGCTGTAGACGAGCGTCACCTCGCCATGGGGGGTCTGCGCCGACATCGGTTGCACGCCACCGACGAGGTCGATCACAGCCAGCCTGCGGTGCCCCAGGGCGGCGTTCCGGTCCACCCACGTACCGGATGCGTCCGGACCGCGACACGCCATGGTCTGCGTCATCGCGTCCAGGGCATCCCGCTCCCGGGTCAGATCGCGGTCGAACGAGACCCAGCCGGTTATGCCACACATCTGCCAGCCTCCTGTCGAGCTTGCTCGGTATGCCTGTCCATCGCATCGAATGGGGGAGTCAGGTGCGGTGTCCTCGCGAGAGATGAGGACCTGTCAGGTGGCTGTCGGAAGGAACTGCGGCAAGCAAGTGGGCCGCGGTGCGGACCATCGGGGGTTCGCGGAAGGCAGGTGCGGCACACCGGAATCACCCGTCCAGCACTGGTTCGAAAAACGCCCTCATTGGTATATTTCATCCTGGTCCCGGACATACGTCGAGGTTTCTCCTGCGTTGCCGTAGCGCAATCCTGAAGATGTCGGATCGGCGGCAGCCGCGTGCTGTCCTTCGTCACCGGGCCCAGGCCCGGGCGGGTGGCGTCGACACCGTCGAGCTCTCGCCGCGGTGC
This sequence comes from Jatrophihabitans sp., assembly GCA_035940975.1. Taxonomy (GTDB): domain Bacteria; phylum Actinomycetota; class Actinomycetes; order Mycobacteriales; family Jatrophihabitantaceae; genus Jatrophihabitans_A. The sequence goes on from DASZEI010000137.1 coordinate 12,731, forward strand.
TGCCCTCTAGGCTGGGACGGTGGCACTTCCCCGGACGTCCTGGCGCCGACGTCCGTTGCTGGTCCTGATCATTCTCATCGTGCTGCTGGTGATCGGCTACGCCGCCCGTGCGCTGGACGGCGGTTCCCGGTCCGGCTCCCACCCGGGAACGCAGGTCACCGGGCCGCCGGTCGTCGGGGCGTGACCGGGCCGGCTCACTCCGCCCCGGCCGCCCACCGCGGTGGCCGCTTGGCGGCGAAGGCCGCGATGCCCTCCTGCGCCTGCTCGCCGGCGAAGTAGCGCGCCGACAGCTCGCTCATCCGGGCCAGGTCCTCAGCCATCGACACCCCGGTCCGGTCGCGTCGCAGCAGCTGCTTGACCCCGGCCAGCGCCGCCGGCTCGCACAGCCGCAGCATCGTGGTGTAGCGGCTCACCTCGGCCGCCACGTCGTCGCTGACGCTGTTGAGCAGCCCGATCTCGCGGGCCCGGGCCGCGCCGAAGGTCTCGCCGGTGAGGAACAGCTCCAGCGCCGGACGCGGCAGCAGCCGGGGCAGCACCGGCACCGAGATCACCGCCGGCACCAGGCCGAGGCGGACCTCGGTGAACGCGAAGTCGGCGTGCTCGGCGCCGACCGCGATGTCGCAGGCCGCGATCAGCCCGATGCCGCCGGCGCGTGCCTTGCCCGCGACCTCGGCGATGACCGGCTTGTCGAACTCCCAGAGCCGCTGCAACAGGGCCGGAAAGGCCACGATCGGCTGGTCCTCGGCGGCCACCCCGGCCACCGTGGTCAGGTCCATCCCGGAGGAGAACACCGGCCCGGTGTGGGCCAGCACCACGCAGCGCACCCGCGGGTCCTCGGCCGCGGCGTCCAGGCACCGGCGCAACCGGCCGAGCAGGTCCGCCGACAGCGCGTTGCGCCGCTGCGGGGCGTCCAGGGTGATCCTGGCGACGGAGTCCGCCACTGTGTATCCGACCGTGCTCACAGGCTCTCGAGGCTCCTTCGTGGGTGGCGGGGCGCCCGCCGGACAGCTCGCGGCGAGCGGCTTTTCGCACCTGTCGGCGGGTCGGGTGCAGCCGTGCGCTGTAGGCATTCAACACTGGAGCCATGCCATCCGCACTGCCGCTCGGCGATCCGGCGCCGGCGAGCGGCCGCCTGACCGAGACCGCGCTGCTCAGCCTGCCCGGGCGCCCGCTCGGCTTCTACGTGCACGTCCCGTTCTGCGCGAGCCGGTGCGGCTACTGCGACTTCAACACCTACACCGCCCAGGAGCTGGGTTCCGGGGTCAGTCAGGGCTCCTACGCCGACACGGTGCTGACCGAGATCAGGCTGGCCCGCAACGTCCTGCCGGCCAGCGCGCCGCCGGTGCGGACGGTGTTCTTCGGAGGGGGCACGCCGACCCTGTTGCCGGCCGAGCACCTGGGCCTGATCCTCGCCGAGATCGGCACCGAGTTCGGGCTGGCGCCGGACGCCGAGGTCACCACCGAGGCCAATCCCGAGTCGGTGACGCCGGCCTACCTGGCCAAGCTGCGGGCCGCCGGCTTCACCCGCATCTCGCTCGGCATGCAGTCCGCGGTCGGGCACGTGCTGGCCGTGCTGGAGCGCCAGCACCGGCCGCTGCGGGCCGTCCAAGCGGTCGCCGAGGCCCGGGCGGCCGGCTTCGAGCACGTCAACCTGGATCTGATCTACGGCACGCCGGGCGAGACCGACGCCGACTGGCAGGCCTCGCTGGACGCCGCGATCGGCTCGGGCGCCGACCACGTCAGCGCCTACGCCCTCATCGTCGAGGACGGCACCCCGCTGGCCCGCAAGGTCGCTTCCGGCGCGATACCGGCCCCGGACGACGACGTGCTGGCCGACCGCTACCTGCAGGCCGACGACGCGCTGGCCGCAGGCGGCTTCAGCTGGTACGAGGTGTCGAACTGGGCCCGGACGCCGCAGGCCCGGTCCCGGCACAACCAGCTGTACTGGTCCGGCGCGAACTGGTGGGGGGCCGGCCCCGGCGCGCACAGCCACATCGGCGGCACCCGGTGGTGGAACGTCAAGCACCCCAGCCGCTACGCCGCGGCCCTGGATGCCGGCCGCAGCCCGGCGGCGGGTCGGGAGACGCTGGACGAGCGGGCCCGGCTGACCGAGCGGCTGATGCTGGAAGTGCGGATGGTCGAGGGCCTGGACCTGTCCACCCTGCCGCCGGCGGCCACCCGGCAGGCCGGGCAGTGCCTGAGCTGGGGGCTGGCCGAGCGCGAGCCGCTGGCCTACGGCCGGCTGGTGCTCACCCAGCGCGGCCGGCTGCTGGCCGACGCCGTGGTGCGCGACCTGCTCGATGTCGTATGACGGCCTGCTAGATGTCGCGGTGACGCCTGCTCGATGTCGCGGTGAGGACCGGCGGTCTGTCAGGGCCGTTTCTTGGGCCGCAACTCGTCCAGGTCGAGCACCCGGACGTGCAGGATGAGCCGCTGCTGCAACGCGGCCCGGACCGCCCGGTGCAGGCCGTCCTCGAGGTAGAGCTCGCCCTCCCACTGCACCGCGTGCGGGAACAGGTCGCCATAGAAGGTGGAGTCCTCGTCGAGCAGTTTGTCCAGCGCCAGCTCGCGCTTGGTGGTGGTCAGCTCGTCCAGGCGCACCGGCCGGGGCGCGACGTTGGCCCAGTCACGGGTGGAGAACTTGTGGTCGGGGTAGGGCCTGCTGTCCCGCACCGCCTTGAAGATCACGTCGCACCTTCCGCCTCGCGTTCGGCCCACCGCTCAGCACCCTAACCGGTGTCGCGGCCCGCCCAGCGTTTCGCTGGCAACTCCGCACGGTTGTTCCACCCGCCGGTGACCCGGCCAACTAAGCTGGAGGCCGGCTGCTGACGGTTTCCAAGGGTGAGGAGGCGATGAGGTGAACGTGGAGGAGCGCAAGCTGGAGGTGCTGCGCGCGATCGTCGAGGACTTCATCGCCACCAACGAGCCGGTCGGCAGCAAGGCCATCGTCGAGCGGCACAATCTGGGGGTGTCGCCGGCCACCATCCGCAACGACATGGCGGCCCTGGAGGACGAGGGCCTGATCCACCAGCCGCACACCTCGGCCGGCCGGGTGCCGACCGACGCCGGGTACCGGATCTTCGTCGACCGGCTGACCTCGTTGAAGCCGCTGTCGACGGCCGAGCGGCGGGCCATCGAGAAGTTCCTGGACACCGCGGTCGACCTCGACGGGGTGCTGCAGAACGCGGTCCGGGCGCTGGCCCAGCTGACCCGCAACGTGGCCGTGGTGCAGTACCCGTCGCTGTCGCGCTCCCGGGTCCGGCACATGGAGACGGTGCTGCTGAGCCCGTCCCGGCTGATGCTGGTGCTGATCACCGACACCGGACGGGTGGAGCAGCGGGTGGTCGAGCTGCCCACCCCGGTCGAACCCGACGACGTCTCCGACCTGCGCACCACCCTCAACGGCAGGCTGCGCGACCAGCGGCTGGCCGACGCGCCGGCGATCGTGGCCGAGTTGCCCGCCTCGGTGCCGGGGCACCTGAGCGCCCTGATGAACATCCTGAGCGCGGTGCTGCTCGAGGCCCTGGTCGAGCACCCGTCCGAGCGGGTGGTGCTGGCCGGTTCGGCGAACCTCACCGAGCGCGCGCTGGACTTCCCGGCGATCCGGCCGGTGCTCGAAGCCCTGGAGGAGCAGGTGGTGTTGCTGCGGCTGCTGGACCAGCAGTCGACCACCTCGGGCAAGGTGCTGGTGCGGATCGGCAACGAGAACGGCTACGAGGGGCTGCAGACCACCTCGGTGGTGTCGGCGGGGTACGGGCCCGGCGGCATCTCGCTCGGCGGTGTCGGAGTGCTCGGACCGCGCCGGATGGACTACGCGCACACCATGGCGCGGGTGGCCGCGGTGGCCCGTTACGTCGGCGACCTGCTGGCCGACGGCTGAGCTGTTCGCGGCAGGCTGAGCTGTTCGCGGCAGGCTGATCTGCTCCGCGGCTGAGCCGGCCGGTCCTTTCCGTACACTCGACCTGAGTGGTTGGCACTCAGGGATGCTGAGTGCCAGTAGAGACTGGGGTGAATGCACCGGTGGCAGGTACCGTCCGCGATTACTACGGGATGCTGAACGTCGGCAGCAACGCGACGGCAGAAGAGATCAAGCGGGCCTACCGCAAGCTCGCCCGTGAGTTGCATCCCGACGTCAACCCTGACCCGCAGGCGCAGAACCGGTTCAAAGAGGTGACCACCGCCTACGAGGTGCTCTCGGACCCGGAGAAGCGGCGGATCGTCGACCTGGGTGGCGACCCGCTGGCGTCGGCCGGCGGTCCGGGCAGCAACCCGTTCGGTACCGGCTTCAATGGCTTCGGCGACATCTTCGAAACCTTCTTCGGCGGCGCGGCGGGCGGTACCCGCGGCCCGCGCAGCCGGGTCCGCCAGGGTGCCGACGCGCTGCTGCGGATCGAGCTCAGCATGTCCGAGATGGCCTTCGGCGTGCAGAAGGACATCGCTGTCGAGACGGCGGTCGCCTGCCAGACCTGCCATGGCGACGGGTGCGCTCCGGGAACCCGGCCGCGGACCTGTGACACCTGCGGCGGCCGGGGCGAGGTCCAGTCGATGCAGCGCTCGCTGCTCGGGCCGGTGATGACCAGCCGGCAGTGCCCGACCTGCGGCGGTACCGGCCAGCAGATCCCGTCGCCGTGCCTGACCTGCTCCGGCGAGGGCCGGGTCCGGGCCCGCCGGACCATCGCCGTCGACGTCCCCGGCGGCATCGAGGACGGCATGCGGATCCGGATGACCGGGCAGGGCGAGGTCGGCCCGGGCGGCGGCCCCGCCGGTGACCTCTACATCGAGGTGACCGAGCAGCCGCACGAGACCTTCACCCGCGAGGGTTCCGACCTGCACTGCACGCTGGCGGTGCCGATGACCGCTGCGGCGCTGGGCACCGAGCTGACCCTCAACGGCCTGGACGCCGAGGAGCGGGTCGAGATCCGGCCCGGAACCCAGTCGGGCTCGGTGATCACCCTGCGCGGCCGGGGCGTGCCGCGGTTGCGCAGCACCACCCGGGGCGACCTGCACGTCCACGTCGAGGTGCGCACCCCGACCCGGCTGGACGAGACGCAGGAGAAGCTGCTGCGCGAGCTTGCCGAGCTGCGCAACGAAGACATCAGCACGGGCGGCAGCCGGGGCGGCCTGTTCTCCAAGGTTCGCGACGCCTTCGGCACCCGCTGAGCCTGGCTGCCGTCCACCGTCGTGTCGCCGCCGCTGTGACGCCGCCACTCTTTCTGGTGCCCGACCTCGGCGACGGCGACACCATCGTGCTGACCGGCGGCGAGGCTCATCACGCCGCCACCGTGAAGCGGCTGGCGGTGGGGGAGCCGGTGCTGCTGTCGGACGGCCAGGGCGGCCTGGCCGAGGCGCGCGCCAGCCAGGTCAGCCCCGACCGGGTGGTCTTCCAGGTGCTCTCGCGCGGCTCGCTGCCCCGTCCTGAGCCGTGGCTGGTGGTGGTACAGGCGCTGCCCAAGGGCGAGCGCGCGGAACTGGCCGTGGAACTGCTCACCGAGCTGGGGGTGGACGAGATCGTGCCCTGGTCGGCGGCCCGCTCGATCAGCCAGTGGAAGGGCGATCGGGCGGCCAAGGGGCTGGCGAAGTGGCAGCGGGCGGCCCAGGCGGCGGCCAAGCAGAGCCGCCGGGCCCGGATTCCGGTGGTGTCGGAGCTGGCCGGCAGCGAGCAGGTGGCCGCCCGGATCGCTGCCGCCCGGGCGGCGCTGCTACTGCACGAGGAAGCCGACCAGCCGCTGAGCCGGGTGCGGGTTCCGGCCGACGGCGAGCTGGTGCTGGTGGTCGGGCCCGAGGGCGGGCTGTCGCCGCCCGAGCTGGCGCTGTTCGGCGAGTGCGGCGGCCGGCCGGTCCGGCTCGGCGCCGAGGTGCTGCGGACCTCCACGGCCGGGGCCGCGGCGCTGGCGGTGCTGTCGGTGGCGCTGGGCCGGTGGGGCTGAGCGGTGGGGCTGGTCTGTAGTGCTGGGTCTGTCGGGCTGGGTCTGTCGGGCCGGGTCTGTCGGGCCGGGCCAGCTGGCTGGGTCGGCCCCTGTCGGAGGCTCGCGCTAGCGTCAACCCATGGAAGATTGCCTGTTCTGCAAGATCGTCGCCGGCCAGATCCCGGCCCGGATCGTGCTCGACGACGCCGAGTGGCTTGCCTTCTCCGACATCGACCCGAAGGCGCCGGTACACGTCCTGGTGGTACCCAAGCGGCACCTGGCCGACATCGGTGAGCTCGGTTCCGAGCCGGCCACCGCGGCGGCGGTGGTCGCCGGCATCGGCGCGGTCGCCCGCCACCTGGGCCTGACGGCCTACCGGACGGTGTTCAACACCGGTGCCGAGGCCGGTCAGTCGGTCTTTCACGCGCACGCCCACCTGCTCGGTGGGCGCAGGCTGGACTGGCCACCGGGCTGACCTGCCGGTGGCGCGATCGGGGCTCGCCCGGATAGATCCGGGCATATCTACAGTTCGGTTATCGCGACGTGAGGGTAAAGTGGGTAGGTAGCTCGACGTCCACGGCCATCCAGAAGAAAGAAAGCAGCGCAGACGCACTTGTCGGAACCGACACCAGCACGACCACGTCAACGCGTCCAAACTCCGTTCGTGGTGCCTGGGAAGCTGTCGATGGTGGGCCTGCTGGGACCGCGCGACGAGCTCTTGAAACTCATGGAAGCGCGGCTGGACTCTGAGATCCACGTCCGCGGCAACGAGATCACGGTGACCGGTGAACCCGGTGACAACGCTCTGGCCATCAGGCTCTTCGAGGAGTTGGTTGCACTCATGCAGTCCGGACACGACCTGACCGCGGACTCGGTCGGGCGCACCCTCGGCATCCTGCAGGCCGATACCGAGCAGCGCCCGGCCGAGGTGCTCAGCCTCAACATCCTGTCCCGGCGCGGCAAGAACATCCGGCCCAAGACGGTCAACCAGAAGCGCTACGTCGATGCCATCGACGAGCACACCATCGTGTTCGGCATCGGCCCGGCCGGTACCGGCAAGACCTATCTGGCGGTGGCCAAGGCGGTTCAGGCACTGCAGGCCAAGCGGGTCAATCGGATCATCCTCACCCGGCCGGCGGTCGAGGCCGGCGAGCGGCTGGGCTTCCTGCCGGGCACGCTCAACGACAAGATCGACCCGTACCTGCGACCGCTGATGGACGCCCTGCACGACATGCTCGATCCCGAGTCGGTGCCCCGGCTGCTGCAGGCCGGCACCATCGAGGTCGCGCCGCTGGCCTATATGCGCGGGCGCACCCTGAATGACGCCTTCGTGATCCTGGACGAGGCCCAGAACACCACGCCGGAGCAGATGAAGATGTTCCTGACCCGGCTCGGGTTCGGCTCCAAGATCGTGGTGACCGGCGACATCACCCAGGTGGACCTGCCCAACGGCAGCAAGTCCGGGCTCCGGGTGGTCCGCGACATCCTCAGCGACGTCGAGGACATCGAGTTCGCCTACCTTGACTCCAAGGACGTGGTGCGTCACCAGCTGGTCGGCAACATCGTCGAGGCGTATTCCAAGTACGACGCCGCGATCTGAGTGAGCATCCGCAGTGAGCGCCAGCGAGCGAGGAGCGGAGCGAAGGCCAGCGATGAGCGCTCGCGCGAAGAGCCGTGGTACCGAGTGAGCATCGCAGTGAGCGCCAGCGAGCGCGCGTCCAGCGATGAGCGCTCGTGAGCATTGAGATCAACAACGAATCCGGCGTCGGCGTCGACGAGCGGGCGATCAGCTCGGTCGCCCGGCACGTGCTGGACTCGCTCGGCATCAACCCGCTGGCTGAGCTGTCCATCCTGGTGGTCGACGAGGCCGCGATGTCGACGCTGCACAAGCAGTGGCTCGACCTGGACGGCCCGACCGACGTGATGGCCTTTCCGATGGACACCCTCGACGACAAGCCGGGCCTGGAGACCGACCCCGGCCCGTCGCTGCTGGGCGATGTGATCCTGTGCCCCTCGGTGGCCGCCAAGCAGGCCGAGGCGGCCGGGCACAGCACCGACGCCGAGCTGTTCCTGCTGACCACCCACGGCGTGCTGCACCTGCTCGGCTATGACCACGGCGAGGCCGAGGACGAGCGCGAGATGTTCGAACTGCAGTCCCGGCTGGTCACCGGCTGGGCCCAGGCCACCGGCCGGGGACCGATCCGGACGCCGTTGCCCGGCAGCGCGGGCGAGAAACGCGGCTAGGGCTCTGCGATGACCGGGATCTATCTGGTGCTGCTGATCGTGGCGCTGCTGCTGGTACCCGCTGCCGGGGCGCTGGCCGCGGTGGATGCCGCACTGGCCCGCGTTTCAGTGGCCCGGGTCGAGGAGGAGTACGTCCGCGAGGGCCGGCGTGGCGCGGTGTCGCTGTCCAGGGTGCTGGCCGACCGGGCCCGGCACACCAACCTGCTCCTGCTGCTCAGGGTCGCCGCCGAACTGACCGCCACCGTCTTCGCCACCGTGGTGGCCACCTCCGAGTGGGGGACGACCTGGCCGGTGGTGCTGCTCACCGTCGCGGTGATGGTGGTGATCTCCTACGTCCTGATCGGCGTCGGCCCGCGCACGCTGGGCCGCCAGCACGCCTACCCGGTGGCCCTGGTCGGCGCCGGGCCGGTGCTGTGGCTGGGGCGTGTCTTCGGCCCGCTCGCGTCGCT